>CALKXE010000022.1 GCA_938003955.1 uncultured Saprospiraceae bacterium
TTAGGACTTCTGATTAGCTAAATTACAATTACTAGTGATTATATATGCGTTTGGACATTATTTTCTGTCAGTTGTTTTGTCGGATAGTTGTGTATACGACACAGTAAGAGTTATGGAATAGGATTTTTAGAAAAAGAAATCCCCCTCAAGCCTTAATTTGGTTGGGGGGATTTTCATTAATTGACAACTTTTATATTTTTTCCATACTTGATTTCATAGCTTATTCTATATTTCTTCTTTTCTGAGATGTTGAGCTTTCCTTCCCATTTTAAATATCCAGATTCTTCTTCATAATTTGCTTTCGATATTTCTAATACTTCTATTTCTTCATCTCAATAAAAAGTAAAGAGTCTTGTAGATATATTTAGTTTCCGCTTTCCACAATCTAATCCCGTCCATAGTGCCAAAACTGGATATCTCATTAAATGATGCAATGAGGTAAATTTTCTATATTGTGATTTATAAATCCAAAATGGATTAGGAATCGAATAAAGGAAGTTTTAGGAGACAAAGAAATTACTCAAACTTGGTTGGCAAAAAAAGCTAGGTAAGAGTTACAATATGGTGAACTCTTATGTTCGAAACAGAAGGCAACCGAGTGTCGGAACTCTGTTTAAAATTGCAGAAATGCTGGATGTTAAGCCTCAGATTTATTAAAAGAAAATTAATGACAAGCAACAATCAAAGAGCTGAATTACAAGCGCAAATATGGAAAATAGCCAACGATGTACGGGGAGCCGTAGACGGCTGGGACTTCAAACACTTTGTATTGGGTTCGCTTTTTTATCGATTTATCAGTGAAAATTTCACCAGTTACATCGAAGGTGGTGATGAGAGTGTTAAATATGCAGAACTATCAGATGATGTGATCACACCAGAGATAAAAGATGATGCCATTAAGACCAAAGGGTACTTCATATATCCTAGTCAGCTATTTGTCAATGTAGTCAACAATGCTGATGATAATGATGACCTCAATACGGATCTAGCTGCCATATTCTCAGCAATAGAAAGCTCTGCCAATGGCTATCCGTCAGAACAGGATATCAAAGGATTGTTTGCAGATTTCGATACGACTAGTAATCGGCTGGGCAATACGGTTGAAAATAAAAACAGCCGATTGGCAGATGTCTTGAAAGGTGTCAAAGGTCTAAAATTAGAAGGGGAATTCAAGGATAGTAGTATAGACTTCTTTGGTGATGCTTATGAATTCTTGATCCATAAATATGCTGCCAATGCAGGTAAGTCGGGGGGAGAATATTTTACACCGACCAACGTGTCTCAGCTCATTGCACAATTGGCCATGCACAAGCAAGAAAAGGTAAACAAGATCTATGATCCTGCTGCGGGCTCTGGTTCTCTACTCCTACAAGCTAAGAAACACTACGATAGCCATATCATAGAAGAAGGATTCTATGGGCAAGAAATCAACCATACTACGTACAATCTGGCTCGTATGAATATGTTTTTGCATAACATCAACTACGATAAATTTCACATCGTGCTGGGTAATACATTGATGAATCCACAGCTAGGAGACGAAAAACCATTTGATGCGATAGTGTCTAATCCGCCTTACTCTATCAAGTGGAAGGGGAGTGACGACCCTACATTGATCAATGATGATCGATTTGCTCCTGCAGGTGTGCTGGCACCGAAGTCAAAAGCGGATTTTGCATTTGTATTGCATGCATTGAGCTACCTATCTAGCAAAGGAAGAGCGGCATTGGTCTGTTTTCCTGGTATCTTCTATCGCGGTGGTGCAGAACAAAAAATAAGAAAATACCTAGTAGATAATAACTATGTAGAAACCATCATTGCACTAGCTCCTAATCTATTCTACGGTACGTCGATAGCAGTTACGATATTGGTGCTTTCTAAGCACAAGAAAGATAGCAAAACACAATTTATCGATGCTACAGGTGAGGATTTCTTCAAGAAAGTAACCAATAACAATGAGATGACTGATGCCCATATCGGTAAGGTCATGCAGATGTTTGATACTAAAGAAGAAGTAGCGCATGTAACCACCACTGTAGACAACACCAAAATAGCCGAAAACGATTACAACCTATCTGTCAGCAGCTATGTAGAACCCAAAGACACAAGAGAAAAAATAGACATTGAAGAGCTGAATAAGGAAGTGGCTATCACAGTGAAGAAAATTGATAGACTACGTGCTAACATTGATAAGATCGTAAAAGAGATTACATCATGAGCAATGGTAACAATAACATGATTATCTACAAAAGTGCAGATGGACTTGCAGATATATCAGTAAAGATCGAAAATGAAGATGTTTGGCTGACACAACAACTATTGGCGGAGCTTTTTCAGACTACAAAACAGAATGTAAGCCTACATATCCAAAACATTTATGCAGAGAGAGAACTAACTCCAGAGGCAACTGTCAAGAAATCCTTGACAGTTCGACAAGAGGGGAATCGAGAAGTATCGCGAGAGTTGGATTATTACAATTTGGATATGATTATCTCCGTGGGTTATCGTGTAAAAAGTGCCATTGCCACGCACTTCAGACAGTGGGCAACCCAGCGGCTCCGAGAGTACATCGTCAAAGGCTTTACCATGGATGATGACCGGCTCAAAAGCGGCGGTGGAGGCAACTACTGGAAAGAACTACTAGATCGCATACGAAATATCCGATCCAGCGAAAAAGTAATGTATCGCCAAGTCTTAGACCTATATGCTACGGCAAGTGACTACGATGCTAGTAGAGATGAGAGCATTTCTTTTTTCAAAATAGTACAAAACAAACTGCACTATGCTGCACATGGCAATACGGCAAGCGAAGTTGTGTTTCTGAGAGTAGATAGCAATAAACCTTTTGTAGGATTGACCAACTTCAAGGGAGACGAGCCGACGCAGGCAGAGGCCATGATCGCTAAAAACTTCCTAGAAGAAAAAGAACTGAAAATACTCAATAACTTAGTAGCGGCATATTTCGACATAGCAGAGCTGAACGCCATAGAAGAACGAGAAATGCGCATGGCAGACTATGTAGTAGAGTTAGATAAGATACTGACTTCAGCCAATCGGAAAATACTACATAACGCTGGCAAAATCTCTAGCAAAAAAGCCAAAGAAAAAGCCATACAAGAATACAAATCATACAAAGCCAAAACCCTTAGCGGTGTAGAGAAAGACTATTTGAAAACCATTGCTGATATAGAAAAAATAGCAAAAAGAGAAAGCCGTAAAAAATGAGTGAGTTAGATAAATTGATGGAAGGAGTTGAGGTGGAGTGGAAACCTTTGGGAGATGAGAATGTGGGTGAATTTATCAGAGGTAAACGTTTTGTAAAGTCGGATATGATTTCTGATGGTATTCCATGCATTCATTATGGTGAGATGTACACCCATTATGATACATGGGCAGATAAAACTAAATCCTTTGTAAGTAAAGAGCTAGTAGAAAACAAAAAAATAAGGCGAGCAAAGAAAGGAGATGTCGTAATTGTGGCAGCTGGTGAAACTATCGAAGATATAGGGAGAGGTACAGCTTGGCTAGGTGAAGAAGGTGCTGTTATTCACGATGCGTGTTTTTATTACAAGAGCGAATTTAATCTCTTATGGTTCAATTCCCCGATGCTTGCATCGGAAAAGTAACTTCAAATAATGCACAATGTATGTTGATACCTCGCATGCTTGCATCGAGGTAGTTTATTCCTAAGTATGTGGCTTACTTTACCAGAACAAGGCTGTTTCATGATCAAATTAAGAAACACATACGGACGGGTAAAATTTCTGCTATCAACTCAAAAGGATTAGGAAAAGCGAAAATTCCTATTCCTTCACCAAACGACATTGAAAAATCACTCAAAATTCAAGAAGAAATAGTTCGTATTCTCGATACATTTACAGAGCTTACAGCAGAGCTTACAGCAGAGCTTACAGCACGTAAGAAGCAGTATAGTTATTACCGTGAGCAATTGTTGACTTTTGAGAAAGGTGAGGTGGAGTGGAAGACTTTGGGGGGAATTATTATAAAAACATATTCAGGGAGCACCCCTAGAGCCGGTGATCCAAAATACTATAATAATGGTACAATCCCTTGGTTAAGAACGCAAGAGGTTAGATTTTCGGATATAGAAGAAGTGGAGATTAGGATCACAAATTTTGCTGTAGAGAATACTGCCGTTAAATGGATACCCGCTAATTGTGTTATAATAGCAATTTCAGGTGCAACTGCAGGGCGTTCAGCTATTAATAAAATACCATTAACGACCAATCAGCACTGTCTATGTTTAGAAATTAAACCTCAAGAAGCACTATATAGATATGTTTTCCATTGGGTTAGTCTTAATTATGAAAAACTTAAAGGATTAGGAAGAGGTGCAAGAGGTGACTTAAATTCAAGTATTATCAAAAAATACGAAATCCCAATCCCCCCACTAGAAGAACAAGAACGAATCGTAGATATCTTAGACAAATTCGATATTCTAACTACCTCCATAAGTGAAGGCTTACCAAAAGAAATAGAGCTGCGTAGAAAGCAATATGAGTATTATAGAGATAAGCTACTAACATTCCCGAAAAATCCAGCAGAAGCATAAGTAAATGAGTAAGACACTTACAGAAATAGCACAATCACTAAAAGAAAGCTCTAAAAAAGTGCAGTTGATCTATGCATTTAATGGGACTGGTAAAACACGCCTATCACGTAAATTTAGATTATTAGTTGATCCTAAAGATTCTGGAGAAGACCAAGAAGCGTCAAGTATCAAGGTAATGTATTACAATGCTTTTACCGAAGATCTTTTTTATTGGGATAATGATTTGGAAGCGGATACGAATAGAAAGCTAAATATCCGCCAAAATAACTTTACAAACTTGGCAATGGACTTCTTAAGAGAACAAGGTCAAGACGTAAACATAGTGTCTAATTTCCAATATTATTCAAGTAGTTCTATTACGCCTTATTTTAATGATAACTTTTCCGAAGTTACTTTCTCATTTGCAAGTGGAGGAGATGACAGATCCGATAATATTAAAATTTCAAAAGGCGAAGAAAGCAACTTTATATGGTGCGTTTTTTATAGTTTATTAGAGCAAGTTATCGATATACGTAATATTACCGAAATAGACGACCGGCCAACCAGTCAGTTTGATGACTTAGAATATGTTTTTATTGACGATCCTGTTAGCTCTTTAGATGATACACACTTGATAGAACTTGCTGTTAATATTGCAACTTTAATTAAGTCAAACCAGTCAGAAGTCAAATTTATAATCACGACTCACAATCCGTTATTTTATAATGTTATATTTAATGAGCTTAATAATAAGGACTCCCGATTTGATTATAAACCTAAGTTTGAAAAATACCTTTTAGAAAAACTTGACGATGGAACACTTGAATTAACTAGTAAGGTTAATGATTCCCCATTTTCATACCATATGCATCTATTGTCTATTTTAAAAGAAGTTGCAGTTTCAGGAAATATTGAAAAATTTCATTTCAATCTGTTAAGAAATGTCCTAGAAAAAACAGCAACATTTTTGGGTCACAAACATTGGGGGAATCTGATATCAAAGACCTCCTTAGGAGATAAAGAACCATATGTAAAACGTATTCTTAATGCCTCTAGTCATTCAAAACATTCTGGAGAAGAGACTAATGTTGTTACTACGGGAGATATCCTTATGTTCAAACGATTAGTAAAAGAAATAGCGAATACATACCAATTTAACGTAGATACAGAAGAGATAAGATATGAAACAGTATAAAACGATAGCCGAATCAAACAATTTTATTGTTTTAGATAACTTCGATAAGTTTTCAGAGCTTAACGAAGCACCTGTAGTCTATCAGACAGAGGCAGGATTGGAGCAAGAACTCATACGTGATCTCACCGACCAAGGCTATGAATATCTCAAAGATCTGACAACGCCGAGTGCCATGCTGGCCAATGTCCGTGTACAGCTGCAAACGCTCAATAACATGACCTTCACAGATAAGGAATGGGCGAGATTCGTAGAAGAATATTTGGACAGACCAAGTGACAATTTAATAGACAAGACGAGGAAGCTGCACGATAACTATATCTATGATTTTGTATTTGATGATGGTCATATCCAGAATATTTACTTAGTTGATAAGAGGAATGTGACACGAAATAAAGTGCAGGTCATCTCACAATTTGAGCAAACGGGTACCCATGCCAATCGATATGATGTTACCATTTTGGTCAATGGATTACCCTTGGTACAAGTAGAAGTCAAGAAGCGAGGTGTAGCCATCCGTGAGGCATTTAATCAGATCCATCGGTATACCAAAGAGAGTTTCAATACGACCAATTCACTGTTTAAGTATTTGCAGATATTTGTAATATCCAATGGTACCGATAGCCGATACTTTGCCAATACAGTAGAGCGTAATAAAAATAGTTTCGACTTCACAATGAATTGGGCGAAGGCTGACAATACGCTCATCAAAGATCTGAAAGACTTTACAACAACATTTTTTGATAGGCGCACGCTTTTGAATGTGATTCTCACCTATTCTGTTTTTGATATTAATGATACATTATTGGTCATGCGACCGTATCAAATCGCCGCCACAGAAAGAATCTTATGGAAGATAGAAAGCTCTTACAATGCTAAGAACTGGGCTACTCCAGAAAGTGGCGGATACATCTGGCATACAACAGGGTCCGGTAAGACACTGACTAGCTTCAAGGCGGCAAGATTAGCGACGACGAAGCTAGATTTCGTAAATAAGGTGTTCTTTGTAGTAGACAGAAAAGACTTGGATTTTCAGACTATGAAAGAGTACCAACGATTTTCACCAGATAGTGTCAATGGGTCTGATAGTACTGCGGGACTTCTGAGAAACATAGATAAAACGGACAATAAAATTATCGTCACGACCATCCAAAAGCTTAACAATCTGATCAAAAGTGAAAAGGATCTAGATATCTATCAGAAGCAAGTCGTATTTATTTTTGATGAGGCACATCGCTCGCAATTCGGTGAAGCACAAAAGAATCTCAAAAAGAAGTTTAAGAAGTACTACCAGTTTGGTTTTACTGGGACACCAATCTTTCCTCAGAATGCACTGGGTTCAGAGACAACAGCAAGTGTATTTGGCAGAGAATTGCATTCTTATGTGATTACGGATGCCATAAGAGATGAGAAAGTGCTGAAGTTTAAGGTAGACTATAATGATGTCAGACCTCAGTTTAAAAAGATCGAGACAGAGCAAGATGAAAAGAAGCTCAGTGCTGCGGAAAACAAAAAAGCGCTACTACATCCCAATCGAATCAGTGAGATATCCGAGTATATATTGACTAATTTCAGGAAGAAAACGCACAGGACACAAGGGCGTAAGACTGGATTCAATGCCATGTTTGCAGTAAGTAGCGTAGATGCAGCGAAGTGCTACTACGAAGCCATCAACAATCAGCAAAAAGATACGGATAAGCCATTGAAAGTAGCGACTATCTTTTCTTATGCGGCAAATGAAGCACAAAGCGCTATAGGTGAGATAGCAGATGAGAGCTTCGAGCCCATGGCGATGGATTCTAGTGCAAAGGAGTTTTTGGCAGCGGCTATTGATGACTACAATGCCATGTTTAAGACAAGTTTTGGAGTGGATAGTAAGGGGTTTCAGAACTACTATCGTGACTTGGCCAAGCGGGTCAAAAGTAAGGAAATCGATCTACTCATTGTGGTAGGGATGTTCTTGACTGGATTTGATGCTCCGACGCTCAATACGCTATTTGTAGATAAAAACTTGCGGTATCATGGATTGATGCAAGCATTCTCACGGACCAATCGTATATACAATGCCACGAAGACCTTTGGTAATATTGTAACCTTCAGAGATCTAGAAAAAGCTACCATAGATGCAATAACGCTTTTTGGTGATCGGAATACTAAAAATGTAGTGCTAGAGAAAAGCTACAAGGAGTATCTAGATGGATTTACTGACTTGATCACGGGTCAGGCACGTCGTGGATTTATAGAGGTTGTAAATGAGCTTAATGAAAAATTTCCGCATCCTGATGAGATAGTCTTGGAGCAGGATAAAAAGGAATTTGTAAAACTCTTTGGTGAGTATCTACGAGTAGAAAATATCCTGCAGAATTATGACGAGTTTACCTATCTCAAAGAAATTCAATCTGTTGACCTCGATGACGAAGCAGCCGTAGAAGCTTTCAAAGAGAAGCACTTTATTACAGATGATGACATTGCAGCTATGGAAGTAGTGGACTTACCTACAGATCGCACCGTACAAGATTACCGCTCTACTTATAATGATATAGGAGACTGGCTGCGCCGTGAGAAACAAGGAAATGCATCGGACGAATCCGATATTGACTGGGATGATGTTGTTTTTGAGGTAGATTTACTGAAGTCCCAAGAGATTAATTTGGATTATATTCTCGAGTTGATTTTTGAGCACAACAAAAATACCAAAGACAAATCGACATTGGTAGATGAAATCCGGCGAATCATCCGTGCGAGTATTGGAAACAGAGCAAAAGAGGGCTTAATTGTTGATTTTATCAACGAGACAGATCTTGATTCGATCGAGGATAAATCGACTATCATAGATGCCTTCTTTGCCTATGCTCAAAAAATACAGAAAGCAGAGGTGAATGAGCTAATTGTAGATGAGGATCTCAATGAGGAAGAGGCTAAACGGTATATAAAGGCATCATTAAAGCGAGAGTATGCGAGTGAGAATGGCACAGCGTTGAATTCGATTTTACCCAAAATGAGTCCATTGAATCCACAGTATTTGACAAAAAAGCAAAGTGTTTTTCAGAAGATTGTCTCTTTTGTAGAGAAGTTTAAAGGTGTAGGAGGACAGATTTAAAACATAGCCAAAGGAAAGAAAAAGTTACGGGGTGTATTGTCCGATTTGTTTTTTATCAAAGTAATTTGGTTTAATTAATATGCATGCAATTATGTACAAACATATTTTCAAAGGGAAAAAGTATAATAAAAAAACACCCTCACCAAACTTAATTGATGAGGGTGTTATATTATCTTCTATTATGAATCTACACTAAACTTGCAAGTTTGCATAGTGTGCATTTTCTTCTATGAATTTTCTTCTTGGTGGTACTTCGTCTCCCATCA
>CALKXE010000023.1 GCA_938003955.1 uncultured Saprospiraceae bacterium
ATCATCATAAGGCTTTGATATATAGGATATGAAAAAATAAGTATTATCATTAATCTCTACATAGCCAGAGTACCATCCAATGTCCGTTCCTCCATCAGAAAACATATTGTCGACTTTAGATAATCCTACTTTACCAAATAATTTATAATCCTTGGTGGATTTTTCTAGCATCAATTGTTTTACGCTATCAATATGTTTCTCTAGAAATGGCAATTTTGATTTTTGAAAACGTCTCAGAAACTTAATTTGTTCTTTCATCTCAATGCGAACTCTGCCTGGTCCTCCATTCCAAAAATCTAAATTCTCTGATCTGGTAGACAGCATTCGTCCATACTTTGCCTTCCTCACAAACTCACGATATAATTTAAGCTCTATTACCTTAGATAGTTCTTTGAAGTACCAATCAGTGCCATTTCTAAATGCTTCTGCAAGGTTTGTATCCTTGTTCCATGCTGGAATTTCATAGTCGTCAAAATATCTTTTTTTACCATCCCATTCTACGGCTTGAGTGGAATCCTTTACAATACCTAAGTGATAAAACATCATCGTATTGAATAAGTGAAAAGAAGTGCCTGGAGAAATTCTGCCTCTTAGGTCTTTCTTAGAGTTAGTATAGTAGTCTTTTTCTTCTAAGTCAAAAAATAACATCCCACCTTTAATTTCTTCATCATTTAATATGAATTGGAGTCCATAATCTTTCTTTTGGCCAAATGATTGAAATGATATGAGAACTATAAGAATAGTAAATAAATGATTCATAAAGTGATTTTTCTAAATAGTATACCAATAAACACAAATCAATCTTCACGACATAATGATTTGTCTTAATTTAAGCGATTAGTATTTTTTAAACGATAAAAAACTACCTTTGTGACAACTTCGGTACTTAATTCCTTGAAGTGATTTGGAAACTCAGTATTAAAACCATTAAGTTTTTATTCGTCACTTCATCAATTGAGTTTAAAAGGGAATCCAGTGTAATTCTGGAACAGTCCCCGCTGCTGTAAGTTCCAATATAGTTTTTGCTAAATATCCACTGAGGAGAATTTCTTTGGGAAGGAAGTAAAAATGGAACGAGTCAGAAGACCTGCCTAGGTTACATAATCTAAATAGCTTTCGGAGGAAAGGCTGGTAGGTATCTCTAACTCAAAGTATGAGCTATGTCTATAGTCTGTATGCTTTGGATTATTACCTCCTATCTTCTTCTCTCCTGCCCGCTATTTGATATTATATCAAATAATGAATAGAATATTAGTTTTTACATGGTTACTTTTCATTTCTAGTTTGAGTATTGCTCAGATAGATACTTCCGTGATATTAGATGATATCTATATATCTGATTCTAATATCAGATCAGCAAACCTAGGTTCTCAGGTAATCCAATTAAATAATGAAACCCCAGTGGGATCAGCAGCCCAATTAGTGGAACAAAACAGCAATACATATATCAAAAATTATGGCGCTGGTAGCCTGTCTACGTTCTCGATCAGAGGCGGATCTGCAGGACAGTCATTAGTCTTATGGAATGGATTGCCACTTCATAGTCCAATGCTCGGACTTTTAGACCTCTCATTGATCCCAAGTAATATAAGTGAACAAGTCAACCTCACTAAAGGCGGAAGCTCTGCAATGTGGGGAAGTGGTGCTATAAGTGGCGTATTAGCAATGGACAGTAAAAGAAAGGAAGGTTATACTTTAATGAATACCACATCAATTGGTAGTTTTGGATCTATTGGCGAAAATCTAACCATCAACCTATCAGAAGGGAAATGGCACTCAACTAGTAAGTTAATCCACGAATCATCCGATAGAGACTTTGAGTATGAAGTTTCACCAGCTTTACCAAAAATCAAACAAACCAATGCTTCCTACCATAGGAATCATCTAGTGCAAGACTTGTATTTCGATGCCAATAAAAGCAATCAATTTGCAGCTCACATTTGGGCTTACAAAGCTTCTACTCAAATACCTCCTACAGCTGTACAATCAAAGAGTGTCGCATATCAAGATGACTCGGCAATTCGATCAATCCTTTCGTATAAACACATTGGCAAGAAATCACTATTGGAGGGAAAAGCAGGTTACTATCGAGATCACAACAACTTCTATGATTCAGGAATACTTCTCGAAGCATTAAATAAATTCGATTCATGGTTCGCAGAACTAAATGGACAAATGCAAAATGGCAATCACACTTTTTCTCTAGGTAGTACATTCAATTATACCAATGCAACATCTGATGGATATAAGGGAAGTGTTGACGAAAGAAAAATTGCTTTATTCGCAACACATCTATTTGAAGTTAATAGACTCAAAATCAAGACTGCCATTCGACAAGAATTAATAGACAGTAGTTTTGTACCTATCACACCGAACTTAGCAATATCATATCAGCCGTTTAGTTGGATGAATGTATACATGAAAGCTAGCAGAGATTTCCGAACACCAACACTCAACGATAGATTTTGGAAGCCTGGAGGAAACCAAGGTCTCCTGCCCGAATCAGGATGGAGTGAAGAGGTAGGTATTAAACTAAATAAGAAGATAATCAGCCTAACCTCAGAGTACAGAGCTACCCTCTTCCATAGAGACATAGAAAACTGGATACTCTGGTCGCCAGGACAAGGCGTTCCATATTGGGCAGCTCAGAATATCAATAATGTTGTTAGTAAAGGAATAGAGCAGGCTGTATCTATAAACTATACCACCAAGAACATTAGCGTGAATCTCGATTTAGCCTATGACTATATAAGTTCTGCATTCCAATCTGCGCTCACCATCCCAAAGGTAGAAGCTGGAGATCAACTACTCTATAATCCTAAACATAATGCTAGGGCTTCTCTCTCTTTGGAAATCGACAAATGGAAAGTAAAATATAAACACGTTTTTACCGGAATGACAAGAGGTGTAAATGAAGATCTGCCATCTTTTCAATTAGGAAATCTAATGGCCTCTTATAATTCCAACCTAGGAAACACGGACTACTCTATCAATATCAACATATATAACATATACAACACGGAATACTTCATCATAGAAAGAAGACCTGTTGCAGGAAGAAATTATAACATTGGAATCACAATTAAATATTAATAACATGAAAAGATTTTTTACAATTATTGCATTTGCACTTACTGGATTATGTGCATTCGCTCAAGAAATGATAGTGGACTTTGAAGAGTTCGGCCTGTCTCCTGGCGATTTTTTAAATGGAAGTGATGGAACCACTGAATTCACAACTGATTTTATAAATCTACCGATTAACTATAATCCCGACTTTAGTTCTTGGACTGGTTGGGCAATATCTGCGACTACTGATAATACAACATCAGGATTCACAAATCAATATAGCTCGATTACTGGTGGCGGTTTTGATGGCTCGACTACGTATGCAACTTCATATAACTTCGTACCTAATCAAATGGAAGTAAATGCCCCTACAATCTACGGAGCGAACCTAAAAGGTATGTATATAACCAATGCCACATATACATATTTAAGTATGTTGGAAGGTGACTCATTCGCAAAGAAATTTGGTGGTGCAGATGGAACAGAGCCTGACTTCTTTTTACTCACGATCAAAGGAGAAAATATATCAGGACAACAAGATAGTGTCGAATTCTACTTGGCGGATTTCAGGTTTGATAATAGTGCTGAAGATTATATTATTGACGAATGGACATTTATTGACCTTTCTAAATTTAGTGTGTTTACAACTTTAGAGTTTCACCTAAGCTCATCAGATGTAGGAGTATATGGAGTTAATACCCCACAGTATTTCTGTATTGATAACTTCACTGTTGATATCTTATCAGCTACAGAAGATGAATCGTTCACAGATTTGAAAGTATTCCCAAATCCTGCATATGATGTATTGAACATTGCCTTCGAAGAAACTGCAAACATCAAAATAATCAATGCGAATGGTCAAGTTATAATGTCTAAATTAGTATCT
>CALKXE010000024.1 GCA_938003955.1 uncultured Saprospiraceae bacterium
GACTGATTTAATAACATTTTAGAGATTCCTTTTCCTCTATTATTCTTAGTTATATAAAGATCATTAAGTAACCATACTCGTTTCATTCTAGTGGATGAGAAAATCGGATAGAGTTGCGTAAACCCAACCGCTACATCTTCGAAAATGGCTAAATAAATTATGGATTCATTGTTGATGATTCTTTCTTTTATGAAGACCGTCGCCGCATCCAAATCTGATTCTTTTCGATAGAATACTCTGTATGCATCAAATAATACAGCAATAGATTCTAAATCCTCAATGCTTGCTTTTTTTATTGTGATCATTTTATTATACTATTGTTAGATTGACTTAACTGTATATTTTCAGCAGGATCTTATACAGAAAATGTAGTATGAGTAGAAGAACTAGAATTGATAAAATTAATCCAATAGGCGACACCAAAATTGCCATATAAGCCGCTAAATTCTTAAAAAGAAAGAAACCGACAAAAAGTACAAGTACTAAAACACTTAATACACTCTTAGTTTTAGGACTCATTTATTATTTCATTTCAGTTTTATCAAAAAAATTAATCACCTAATGAAAATATAATATCCCCAGTATGCATGACCTCCATATTAAAGGCTTGGCTATTAGAAGGATCATATTTACCATTCGCAAGATTCTCACCAGCCATAATATGTATGATTAGATCTTCATCTATTTTTGCAACTGATTTTTTTACTGTTACTCCATCAGAGATTGTGCTTGCTACCGGCTTACGAGAGATTAAATTTCCCAATTTATCAAGAGTTACTAAGATATATTCATATCTCATCAATCCCCCTTTCCAATAGAGAACAGCATGAAACTCCTCCGTTTCCGCTACCTTAAGAATAGGCACAAACTCTGTAAATTCATCAAATTCTTCATTGTTTTCCCACTTAATAATATATGCCTCTATAATAGATGCTGGTAGCACTTTATTTACTGTTTCGGCGGTCATTACTAGATCTTCAGTAACTTCTAGTGGCAACTCTACTTCTGGAAAAAAACTCAATAAATCTTCTAATTTAATATTTTCTGACATTTCACAAAGGTATGAAATTGGATAATATGTTTGTGAAATTTTCCAATTTCTATAAGGCAATTATTACTTTGCTATCCAAGGTCTTTTTATTTTACAATCTAGATTGACAACTATCTATATTAATGTGCACTCTTACCCTTCTCCTCAAGTCTCTGAATCAATCGTCCCGATATTCTCAAAAAGTCCATCTCAGTAATCACTCCAGCTAATTCTCCATTATTGATCACTGGCAAACAACCTACATCATTTTCTTTCATGATCTTCATCGCATTAATAATAGTATCATTATGATCGATTGTGATAGGATCTATAATCATCACGTTCTCCACAGTGTTTGTTTTTTTACTTCTTTTATTTTTGATAAGACTTCTTAATATTAATCTACGAGAGACCAGTCCTACGAGGTTACCTTTTATATCCTCAACCGGAGCATATCTTAGTTTTTGCCAGTCCATCATTTCTGCAACGAGTTCGATGATATCTGATTTCTGTACAGTAAAAAGATCGGTAACCATAAACTCTGAAACTTTAAGTTGTGATGGCTTGTACTCGGCAATATCATTGAGATCTGGCATTTCCCATTTGTGTCCTGGTATTCCGCTTTGTTGATTTTTTATTATTGCCGCTGTTAATACTGTCAAAGCTTCATCACGTGTTGATTTCTTGATCAATTCCGTGTAGGACCTCAGTTGCCACCTAGCTCCATTCATATGGCATTCCGCACGCTCCTGTATGATACCAAGATAGAGATCAATATCTTTTTGTGCCACTTTTCTTTTCTTGAGGCCTTTTCTAGCAATTGGTAGCAATTCATTTATAATTAAATCCACACAAGTTACCTTTCTATCATTGAACCAAGTGAATTTACTGTCGATCCCGAATCTGGCTGCCTTTCCGAAATTATCCCTTGCATCTTCAAATGACATCAAGTCCCTTATATCTTCAATCTCATCCGCCATTCCTAATGTTAGACCAAGCCAAAAACATGCATTTGCAACTTCATCAAGTACTGTTGGACCTGCAGGGATTACTCTATTTTCTATTCTTAAATGAGGTTTTCCATTGTCACTGATACCATAACAAGGCCTGTTCCACCTATAGACAGTAGAATTATGCACTTGAAGAGATCTTAGGTTAGGTACTTCTCCATTTTTTATCATTTCAAGGGAATCTTCAGTGACATCAGAACTTATCAATACTCTGAATCGAGATATGTCCTCCTTATATATTTCCATTATAGAATCCTGTAGCCAATTCTTTCCGAAAGAAACTCTTGGGCTTCGTTCTCGCATATGATCATGGGTAGTTCTAGTATCCAGAGATTGCTGAAAAAGTGCAATTCTCGATTCATGCCATAATCTTCTACCAAAGACAATAGGAGAATTTGCCGCAATAGCCATTACTGGAGCTGTCACCGCTTGAGCTATGTTATAAACATGCACAAAATCATCAGGATCTACCTGTAAGTGAATCTGAAAACTAGTATTACACGCTTCCAAAAGTGGAGAATCGTGCTTGACCAACAACTCATCGATACCAGTCAGTCGCAATTCATAAGCCGTACCAATTAACTGCTCATTAATAGCTTCCATTAATGCTTTATATCTCTTTTTCGGAGTGAGATTCTCCATGTCAAGATCAAATTTTCTGAGTGTGGGAAGGATACCAGTCAATACTATATTGGTATCCATTTTATCTAGTACCGCTTGTATCTTGTCAAGTTTAGTCGCATTTTCTTTATGAAGTTGACTAAAACAAGCTTTTGTGAGTTCCCTAGGCGTAAGGTTGGTTTCAAGATTAAATTTTGCAAGCTCCGTCTCAACCCATGGATACTCTTTCATCTCATCCAAAGCTTCCATCGCAATACAGTTTGGCTTATAAGTATCCTTATGAACGAGTGCCATTTCTTGTTCTGCCCCCATTCGAGTTATACCTGTATCAAACCAATCATTATCAATCATATACTCCAATGCTTGCACATCTTTAAGTAGAGACTTTACAAATTTTTGCATCTGTTTCTGATCGGTCACTTTAGATACTCGTTGTTCTCCCATTTTAGTAGGTTTTTAGCTTTGAATGGTCAATTTATAAAATTATCATTAAATGGGATCAATTATTTCTACCTTATAAACATAGTTTGCCTTATAATCAAATAAATTAACCTTAGTAAGAACCAAAGATCTGATCTTTTCGAACGATAGGATCACTTATGTACAATGAAATTATTAACATTAATAGCTCGTCTGGTCAATGAGTTGTTAATCTTCTTTCAAATTCTTTCATTGGACTACAAGTCACTATTTATGTGGTATATTATAGAAAACGACACCTAATATCAGCAAATTTAAACAAATCAGAAACCTGGAAATCTATTGCCTAGTACTCCATTAATAATGGACTTAAAAATGCATGTTAATTTTCTTACATTTGTGCTGAAAATCATAAAACGATTATGACCTCATTGAAAAAGTATTTTAATATCACAGGAATAGCAATATTCTTAATCACATTTATTGTGTTTTTCATGTCTGCAGAGCGCGTTGGTAGCCTTTGGGATTGTGGAGAATTTGTGCTTGGAGCATACAAACTTCAAGTAGTTCACCCACCAGGAGCACCAATATTCTTATTGATTGGAAGAATGTTTACTTGGTTGGCGACAGTATTCTCTGATACGCCTTCTGATATTGCTTTTGCAATAAATATCATGTCTGGTATAGCTACATCTCTAGCAGCTGTATTTGCAGGTTGGGTTACGATGATGTTTGGTAAGATAGGACTAGTAGGTAGAGATGGTGATACTGATGAAGGACAAAATATTGCACTTGCATTCGCTGGATTGACTACAGGTTTGGCTACAGCATTTGCATCTAGTATTTGGTTTTCGGCAGTAGAGGGTGAGGTATATGCTATGTCTACAATGTTTACTGCGCTTACATACTGGGCGGCTGTAAAATGGTACTTCCTTCCTGATGAA
Source organism: uncultured Saprospiraceae bacterium (assembly GCA_938003955.1). Classification (GTDB taxonomy): domain Bacteria; phylum Bacteroidota; class Bacteroidia; order Chitinophagales; family Saprospiraceae; genus CAJXUU01. The sequence goes on from CALKXE010000024.1 coordinate 4,026, forward strand.
AAAGATTCTGACCGATGGTTAGTTTTAAGCTTGTTCGCAGCTGGACTTTCTATAGGAGTTCACTTGTTGAGTTTATTAACATTTCCAGCAATTGCACTTTTATACTATTATAAAAAATACGAAAAGAGAAGTCTACTAGGAGGTATTTTGGCCTTGGTTGCTGGTGTTGTAGCTATTGGTTTCTACCAAAAAGTAATCATCGTAATGATTCCTACGCTATGGAAAAACATGGATTTATTCATGGTCAATGAATTAGGAATGCCAGTACACTCTGGATTGATTCCTACTGTATTGGTATTAGGTGCGTTGGGATATTTGATTTTAAGATATGCGCACCAAAAAGGAAACTATACACTTCAATTATTTACTGTTGCATCTATACTAGTTACCGTTGCATTCTCTACTATTGGGACTGTGGTAATCAGAGCCAATGCGGATACTCCAGTAAATATGAATACACCTAGTGATGCGACGAGATTACTTCCATACCTTAACAGAGAGCAATATGGTGAAAGAGCATTAGTACATGGCCCTCACTATGATGCGAAACCTAAGAAGGTAGATCGTGAAGAAAGATATGGTTTAGTAGGTGACAAATACGAGATAGTAGATGAGAAGTTCACTTACGTATATGACAACAAGGATAAAATATTGTTTCCAAGAATTGGACATACAGAATCATCTAGACCAGATCTTCATAAGATGTATCGTCAGAGATTAACTGGAGATATGCAAGGGAAACCTGGTATGGGTTACAACATGGCTTTCATGATGAAATATCAAGTAAGTTGGATGTACTGGAGATACTTCATGTGGAACTTTGTAGGAAAACAAAATGGTGCTCAAGGTTACTATTTCTGGGATAAGAAAGACGGTAACTGGTTATCAGGAATCAAACCAATTGATGAGGCAAAACTCTATAATATGGATGCCTTACCTGATACTATGGCCAACAACAAAGCGAATAACACTTACTACTTCTTACCACTGTTTTTTGGATTATTTGGCCTATTGTGGCATTTTTCTAGGAGCAGATTGGAATTCGTTTCACTCTTGATTTTGTTTTTATTGACAGGCCTGGGTATTATTTTATATTCCAACCAACCTCCAAACGAACCAAGAGAGCGGGATTATATCTTTGCAGGTTCCTTTATGGCATTTAGTATGTGGATTGGAATGGGAGTGTTGGCCGTTTATGACTTACTGCGATCAAAGGCTAATATGTCTGGTGTCGTACCAGCGGTTATCGCTGGAGTAATCGTCGTATCAGCTCCAATTATCATGGGTTTCCAAAACTTTGATGATCATAGTAGAAAAGATATTACTGCATCAAGAGACTATGCTGCCAACTTCCTTAACTCGGTTGAAAAGGATGCCATCTTATTCACATATGGAGATAATGATACATACCCTCTTTGGTATGCTCAGGAAGTAGAAGGTATCCGTACCGATGTCCGAGTTGTTAACTTGAGTTTGATTGCTGTAGATTGGTATATCAATAAACTCAGAAGTAAGGTCAACGACTCAGCTCCTATAAATCTTACGCTTTCGTCTGATGCGATCAGGGGGAAGAAGAGGAATCAAGTGTTTTTCCTCAATCCAAATAATCGAGAGGACAAAATAATAGATATCCCAATGCCAGCATTGAAGGCATTAGAGTTTATTGGCAGTCCCAAAAATGAAAATGATGGTCAGACGATTATTACATCTAAGCACTTATTTATTCCAGTAAATGAATCAAAATTTAGAGCTACAGGAATGCTAAAAGGTGACACTAGCACATTTGTAAAGAAAATAGACATCATATATGGTCAAGGTAAAAACTATCTACTAAAAGATGATTTAGCTGTACTGGATATCATTGCATCAAACTTCTACGATCGTCCTATCTATTTTGCTACAACATGTAAAAATGAAAAGCTTCAAGGTTTGAATGACTATATGCAGTTAGAAGGACTAGCACTTAGGTTAGTACCAATCAAAACTCCGAGTGATAAGACTATGGCAATATACGGAAGTGGAAAAACTGATCTTGAGGCAATCCATAAAAATGTAATGAATAAATGGACTTGGGGTAACTTCGACAAGCAAGACTTATTTGTTGATAAGAACTATATGGCAGAAGTACAAGCTATGAAGATGGCACTATTAAGAGCCGCTGCAGAATTTAGTCAATTAGGTGATCATGTGAGAGCATCAGATATGTGTAAAAAGTATTTTGAGGGATTCCCACATATGAATTTTGCCTATGATGCAGGAGTTATTCCTTTTATCAATATACTTGTAAGAGCTGGTGAATTTGAAGAAGCTAAAAAGCATCTTAGAATACTAGCAAAAGAAAGTGATCAATACATGAAGTTCTTTGCATCTTTAGATCCAGATAACATGTCTAGTTTTGAACAAGATTTGGGATACTATACTAGAGGATTAACAGACGTATTGCGTCTTAGTAGAGAATTACAAGATCCTGATTTCGATAAAGAAATGAATGACCTTCTAGGTCAATACCTTTCTAGACCTGTCAGAGATTAAAAAGAACAGAGCGACTCCATTCATTTGGAGTCGCTTTTTTTAGAGTTTTAAATTTTATTGTTTTTCAAATAGTAAACAACACAAATGAAAGTTGCAATTGGATGTGATCACGCTGGATTTGATTATAAAGATACAATCATACGAGTACTCAAGAAGGCAGGTGCTGAAGTAATAGATAAAGGAACCTACTCTACCGACAGTGTCGATTACCCAGATTTTGTGCATCCCGTGGCCAGCCTTGTAGAAAGCGGTAATGCTGACTTAGGCGTATTGATTTGTGGTAGTGGAAACGGTGTGTCTATGTCCGCAAATAAGCATGATGGAATCCGAGCAGCATTATGCTGGAAAGATGAAATAGCTTCTTTAGCAAGACTACATAATGACGCTAATATTATATCTATTCCGGCTAGATTTGTAAGTGCAAAATTGGCTAGACAAATGGTTCGAACATTTATTTCTACAGAGTTCGAAGGTGGTCGTCATCAGAGGAGAGTAGATAAAATTAGTAAGTGCTAGTCCGTGGTGGACTCTATAAGGTACATCGTAAGCTCCAAATGGCTACAGGATCATTTATTAGATGATGATTTAGTTATTCTTGAAGTTTTTCAAATAAAAAATAAGGCTGGGTTAGATACCGCTATTGAGGGAAGTATTAAGGGATCTATTCCCGTAAGTATTAAGTCCGATTTTAGTGATCCAAATGGGCATTTTTCAAATACATTCCCGACAACCAATCAATTCGCAACTGCATGCAATAGGTTTGGTATAAGCAATGACAGTAAAGTTGTTATTGTAGATAAACTAGGTATATATACAAGTCCAAGACTGTGGTTTCTATTCAGAGCTATGGGGCATAAAAATGTCGCAATTCTAAATGGGGGATTACCAGCATGGAAACAGGAGGGGTATGAAACTATAAATAAGCTTAATGTTCCCATACCAACAGTGAACTATAATGCTCAGCTACTCCCCGAATATTTAAAAAACATTGAATACATTAAGAAAAATTGTGTCTCTAAAAAGAGCATTATTATTGATGCAAGGTCATCTGATCGATTTTTAAGTGTTGTTCCAGAGCCAAGAAAAGAAATACGAAATGGTAACATTCCAAACTCAATTAATATTCCTTTTAAAAGTCTTCTGAAGGGTCATAAATATAAATCCAAAGAAGAATTACGATCAATATTTTCAGAGCATAAATTGAACGACATGCCATTGATATTCAGCTGCGGATCTGGTGTGACAGCTTGTGTTTTGATGTTGGCTGCGGAAATGATAAATACCAACCCTAAGTCTATATATGATGGTTCTTGGACAGAATGGGCTTCACTCGTAAAAGAATAAGATTTTGTGAAAATTTAAACAATGTCAGCTCCTGACACAACAGATTTAAGATAATACCAGTTAATATTTCCAAAAAGTAGCTTTTAGAATTGGCTCTAAAGCTTATAAAGCCTACTATTGCAGGCTTTTTGATGGGTACCGACCCATCCTTTCTTTTTTATAATGACAATAAATATTCTGATGATAAAGAAAATTTTCTTTTTTGTATGTGTAATGTCTTTCTATAATGTTGATGCACAATATGTTAGTGGTGTTACGATTCCTGATTCTACAGTTACATTATCGACTGATGAATCCGATAATTCTGTAAGGTTTGCAAATACTATAACCGCAGAAGATATGAAAAATCACCTAACAGTTATTGCTGGGGATGCTTTTCAGGGTCGTGAAACAGGGACTAGGGGAAATAACCTAGCTGGAGACTATATCTCTAATTATTTCAAGTCAATTGGAATGAAAAGCAAAGGAGTCGAGGGAAGTTACAGACAACCAGTAGCTTTTACATTTTCTAAGTGGGCAGATATTGACATTTTTGTTGGTGAGACGAGATACAAGCACCTATGGGATTTTCTTGCTTTTCCTGACAAGAATGAAAATATGCCAGCAATAACATCAGCTGAGGTAGTCTACTTAGGTTACGGTATAGATGATGCAAAATATAGCGACTACAAAAAGAATGATGTAGCTGGAAAAATTATCATGATCAATAAAGGAGAGCCATTAAAAAAAGATAGTACATCTTGGATTACGGGTTCGTCAGAAATGTCGGATTGGACTACAGATATCAACAAAAAACTAGAAGCAGCTAAAAAGAATGGTGTCAAACTGGTGTTGATTATCGAAGATGACATAAAAAAGATGCTTGGTGAGAACAGAAGAAAATTATTAGGCTCAGTAGTATCATTGGGTGACTTAACCAGAGAAGAAATAACAATAGCTAACCACGCTTACATCTCAAGCACAATTGCAAAAGAAATCATTGGTGAAAAGACCAAAAAAATCATAAAGTCAAGAAAGAGATCGAACAAAAAAGGTAAAGCTTGTGACGTGAAACTTACGACACCATTTGTAATGAATATGAATAAAGAAGCGACAGTGCTTAACGGAAGTAATGTCCTATCTTATATTGAAGGAACAGATAAAAAAGACGAAGTAGTAGTCGTATCAGCTCACTATGATCACCTAGGTATGAGAGGTGATGACATATACAATGGTGCGGATGATAATGGATCAGGAACTACCACCGTTTTAGAATTAGCTGAAGCATTCCGACTAGCTGAATCTGCAGGTTTTGCACCAAGAAGAAGTATAGCATTCTTATTAGTAACAGGAGAAGAGAAAGGTCTTCTTGGATCTGAGTACTACTCAGAGAACCCAATTTTTGATCTAAAGAATACCGTAGCCGATGTAAATATTGATATGGTAGGAAGAGTAGATCAAAAGTATACTAATAACCCTAACTATATTTATGTAATCGGATCAGACAGACTGAGTACTGATCTACATAAGGTAAACGAAGCTGCGAATAAAAAATATGCTGGATTGACTTTGGATTATACTTATAACTCTGAAGAAGATCCAAATAGATATTATTTCAGATCGGATCATTACAACTTTGCTAAAAAAGGGGTTCCTGCAATTTTCTTTTTTAATGGAGTGCACGCAGACTATCACAAAGCAACTGATACAGTAGACAAGATCAACTTTGAGAAAATGGCAAAAGTAGGCAAGTTGATTTTCCACACAACCTGGGAAATAGCAAACCGTGAAGAAAGATTAAAAGTAGACGGAAAGATCAGATAGGAATCAAACGAATCTATAGTTTAAATCGTTATTGATAATACGCCTAAGAATGGTTAACATATCTGGTGTAAAAAGAATAATATGAATATTAGAAATATAATACTTGCTTGTTTTCTTTTGATTGTCGTCAATGCAAAGGCTCAAGACCAATCTTTTCTTATAGATAAGGTAGTAGCAAAAGTAGGAAGTGAATTTATCCTCCTTTCAGAAGTAGAAGATCAATATGCATACAGCATCACTCAGGACGCTTCACTAGACGAAAACATCAAGTGTGAAATCTTAGATGGATTGATCGCTCAGAAGTTGATTATCTATCAAGCAAAATTAGATAGTGTTGATGTATCTGATCAAGAAGTAGAAGGTCAACTTACATTAAGATTTGAAAACATTCTACGTCAGATGAATGGGGACGAAGAATTCTTCCGTGATTACTATGGAGCTAGTGTAGTAGAAATGAAAGAAAGATATAGAGATGATCAAAAACAACAGATTCTTGCGGAAAGAATGCAGATGAAATTGATTAATTCTGTAACTATTACACCTGATGAAGTTCAAAAATTCTATGATGCAATTCCTAAGGACAGTCTTCCTTTCCTAGATTCAGAAGTTGAATTAGGGGAATTAGTAATCAAACCACAAGTGAATGAGAAGCAAAAGAAAATAGCACAAGAAAAACTTGAGAGAATAAGAGAAAAAATAGTTTCGGGCGAAAAAACAATCGAAGAATTAGCTTTAAAGTACTCAATGGATCCAGGTTCAGGAGCACGTGGTGGAGATTTAGGATTTGCCAAGAGAGGGTCTTATGTTCCAGAATTTGAAGCTACAGTATTCGGTCTAAAGAAAGATGAATTGTCTGATGTTATAGAAACGGAATACGGTTTTCATATTATCAAAATGCTTGAAAGAAGAGGAAATAGTGTGAGAGCAAGACATATTTTGATCAAACCTGACATTACAGAAACGGATAATCAAAATGCTCGAGACCTATTAGATAGTGTAAGAACTCTAATCCAAGTAGACTCTATTTCTTTTGAGGCTGCTGTAAAAAAATATTCTGACAAGAAGGCTGAAAGCTATAATAACAATGGTAGAATTAAAAACAGAGCTACTGGTAATAATTTCTTCCGAACTGAGGAGCTAGAATATGATGAATATATCGAGATTATAGATATGGAACCAAGTGATGTTACAAGTGTATTGGAAGGCAAAGATTTTGTTGGTGAAAGACAATACAGAATTCTGCAATTACAATCAATAACAGAACCACACCAGGCGAATCTTAAGCAAGATTATAGCAAGATATCCCAATTTGCAAAAGAGGGTAAAAAATCAGAATACTTTTCTAGTTGGATAGAAGAAAAATTAAAAGAAACTTTTATCGAGCTTAATCCTATCTATAAATATTGTGATAATTTAAAGCAATATGTAAAGAGTAGTAAAAAAATGTAACCTTTTGTTGGCCATAGAAAGTATACAGAAGTCATTTTTGCTTTTCGCAATTGATAGAAAGTAAAATAAGCATAAAACAAAAAAGCAATTCTGAAATCAGAATTGCTTTTTTGTTTTAGTTAAATGTCAAACCGATTTACCAGCTCACATCCTCTTCACTAACATCAGAACCGGCATTGTCTCCACCAGATGTTGATTCAACAATAGGAGCTGAACTTTCTATTTTTACTTCATTTTTCTCTTTCAGTGCTTGTTCTTTTTCCCATTCTTCATGCCTTCTTTCGTATTGAGCATAATCATAGTCAGGCATCAGTTCTGTTTTTACATGGTTGATAACATCATTCAAACCATTTTGAAATCTATTAAAATCCTCTTTGTAAACAAAAATCTTATGCCTTTCAACACCATCTCCATTGAACCTTTTTGTGCTTTCAGTCAGTGTGATATAGAAATCTTTACCCTTAGTCTCTCGAACATCAAAAAAATATGTCCTCCTTTTTCCAGCTTTAACTTTTGAAGTGTAGACACTTTCCATGTTATAATTTCCTTCCTTATTCACAGCCCGATATTTTATTAATTATTCATTTACTCCATAAATGTAACCAAACTTTGCAAAGTGATAAATTTTTTAACAATAAAATCTCTAGATTCGAAAATCAGAATTGATCCCTAAGTCAATATTTCTACTTGTTTCGAGTGAAATATTGACATCAGAACTAATAATAATATATACTTCACCACAACTCAATTGCCTAAAACTATGTTTTAATCTCTACATTTGTAAATCATAAAGAAAAGCGCATTATTGAAAAATCTTCAACATCTTAATAAATATTTCTACAAGTACAGAGTTCGTTTTGGGCTAGGTATCATATTTGTAGCCTTATCCAATTATTTTGGTGTCCTTATTCCTCAAAAAATAAGAGAAGCTTTAGATTTTGTACAAGATAAAATCATTGCATACAAGGGCGCAGAAGAGGGCATGAAAGAGGTCGTCTATAGTGAACTTGGCGATGCTTTGTTAACATTTGCAGCTGTTGTCATTGGCTTCAGTATTCTCAAAGGAATATTCATGTACTTTATGAGACAGACAATAATAGTTATGTCTCGGTTGATAGAATATGATCTTAGAAAAGAGATCTTTGGCCATATGGAAATGATGGATCTAGCCTATTTCAAAAGGAATAAAACAGGTGACTTCATGTCTCGTATTTCGGAAGATGTAAGTAAAGTAAGAATGTATCTTGGCCCAGCTATATTATATGGAATTAACCTTGTAACCCTATTTTCACTTACTATTTTTGCGATGTTCAAGGTAAGTGTTACGCTTTCCCTTTATACATTGATTCCTTTACCGTTCCTATCCCTTACAATCTATTATGTAAGTAGTAAGATCAATTTTAGATCAAGCTTAATCCAAAAGCAACTATCGCAGTTGACAAGTAATGCACAGGAAGTCTTTTCTGGAATTCGAGTTATAAAGTCTTATGTAAAGGAGAATCAATTCGGTAAATATTTCGAAGAAGAATGCGAAGACTTTAAATCAAAATCACTTGACCTAGCTCGTATATCTGCTTTTTTCTTTCCGGTAATGATTTTCATGATTAGTGCTAGTACGTTGATTGTAGTCTATGTTGGTGGCCTCGAAGTCGCCAAAGGCAATATCACAACCGGTAATATTGCTGAGTTCATCATATATGTAAACATGCTTACATGGCCCGTCACATCTATAGGATGGATAGCATCGCTTATACAACAAGCTGAAGCCTCTCAAGAAAGAATCAACGAACTACTTAATGAAGAGTCAACCTTAGATAGGTCAGGGGTTTCTACTGAGAATTTAGAAGGTGATATTAGATTTGAAAATGTCAGTTTCACTTATCCTGACACAGGGATAGAAGCCTTGAAAAATATTTCTTTCCACTTAAAAAAAGGAGAGAAAATGGCGATCATAGGAAAGACAGCTTCAGGTAAATCGACCATCGCAGATCTTATATTAAGAATGTACGATGTGACTGAAGGTAAATTAATGATTGACAATCAAAATGTAAAATCTGTCAATCTAGATAACCTTCGTAGGAAGATTGGATACGTGCCACAAGACGTGTTCTTGTTTTCCGATTCTGTGACGAATAATATAAGTTTCGGTGTTGGAGAGGTTGATCAATCAAAAGCCGAAAAGTATGCAGCGCATGCTGCTATTCATAATGAAATAAGTAATCTTCCCGAAGGATATCAAACCATGATGGGTGAACGTGGAGTAACTCTTTCTGGTGGTCAAAAACAAAGAATTTCTATAGCGCGTGCATTCATCAAAGACCCAGATATTGTAATTTTAGATGATTGCTTGTCTGCAGTAGATACTGATACCGAGCAGCAGATCATGCAATATCTCAATGTTGCTCTCAAAAACAGAACTTCAATTATTATCACTCATAGAATTCACAATCTCATGGAATTCGATAAGATACTCGTATTAGAAGATGGGAAAATAGCTGAAATTGGTACACATGACGAATTGATTGCCAGCGGCGGATACTATAAGGAGATGCTAGAGCAACAAAGTATCAGTGAAGAAGTGTAGCATCTACATAACAAACTCCTAACGTAAAGATGATTCATAAAATAATAGCGGCAGTTTATATTCTCTGTGCAGCGGTACAATATAATGATCCTGACTTCTATATATGGATACCTCTTTATCTCATTCCTGCGGCCATTGCTATTGCATACGATAGAGGTTGGAAAAACAGTAAAGTTATACTCGGTGTATGCATCTTCTTTGCATTAGCTATGTCCCTATATACGCCAGATGTCATTTCTTGGATTAAGAATGGTACTCCAACCATTACTGGTTCAATGAAGGCAGAAAGTCCTTTTATCGAATTTGTAAGAGAGTTCTTTGGTTTGGGACTTTGTTTGCTAGGCGTTCTTTGGTATTACAAGAAATGTAAATAGTCTTTTAAAATAAAAAACTCCGTAGAAATGAATCCACGGAGTCCCGATTATTATCAATTAGTCGCTATTGGAGACTAATTATTTGTATCTTCTACACCTTGCACAAGAAGAGAAACTTCTTTCCCTAATACTTCAATAAAACCTTTATTGATGTTGAAAGTTTTTCTTTCGCCTGATGCTGTTATTATTCTTACTTCTCCAGATACTAGACTTGATACTATAGGTGCGTGACCTTTCAATACCTCAAACTGTCCAGTAGTTCCTGGAACCTTCACAGATTCTATTCCTCCTTGGAAGATTTCTTTCTCTGGTGTTAGTACTATTAATTCCATTTTTATTCGATATTTAGACGTTTCGACGATAGACGTTTCGACAATAAACGATTTTCATTTTCTAATATAGAATATCGAAAAGTGAAACGATCTAAAAGTCTAATAGTCTAGTAGTCTATAACTTATACTTCCGCTAACATTTTCTTACCCGCTTCGATTACTTGCTCGATATCACCTTTAAGGTTGAATGCAGACTCAGGATATTGATCCAATTCTCCATCCATAATCATATTAAAACCTTTGATTGTATCTTCGATAGGTACCAATACTCCTACAAGTCCAGTAAACTGTTCTGCTACGTGGAACGGTTGAGATAAGAAACGTTCTACTTTTCTCGCTCTGTATACTACATTTCTATCTTCATCAGAAAGCTCTTCCATACCAAGAATCGCAATGATATCTTGAAGTTCTTTATATCTCTGAAGGATTCTCTTTACTCTCTCTGCAGTATCATAGTGCTCATCACCGATGATTGCTGGATCCATAATTCTTGAAGAAGAATCTAGAGGATCCACGGCAGGATATATACCTTTCGCTGCGATCTTTCTATTCAATACTGTAGTTGCATCCAAGTGAGCAAATGTTGTCGCTGGTGCTGGATCTGTTAAATCATCCGCTGGTACATATACCGCTTGTACTGATGTAATCGACCCTCTCTTAGTAGAGGTAATTCTTTCTTGCATAAGACCCATCTCAGTTGCAAGTGTAGGTTGGTAACCTACTGCTGATGGCATCCTTCCTAGTAGGGCAGATACTTCAGATCCTGCCTGAGTAAACCTAAATATATTATCAATAAAGAATAGGATATCTTTTCCACCTTGTGGATCAGAACTATCACCATCTCTATAGTATTCTGCGATTGATAGACCGGAAAGTGCTACCCTTGCTCTTGCTCCAGGAGGCTCATTCATCTGACCGAATACGAATGTTGCTTTAGAAGTCTTTAGTAGTTCTCTGTCTACTGACTTCAAATCCCATCCACCTTCTTCCATTGAGTGCATAAACTTCTCACCGTAATTGATGATACCAGCTTCTAGCATTTCTCTCATAAGATCATTACCTTCTCTAGTTCTCTCTCCAACACCTGCGAATACTGATATACCATCGTATCCTTTTGCAATGTTGTTGATCAACTCTTGAATAAGTACTGTCTTACCTACACCTGCACCTCCGAAAAGACCAATTTTTCCACCCTTTACATAAGGCTCGATAAGGTCAATTACCTTGATACCCGTAAATAGGATCTCTGTATCCGTAGAAAGGTCTTCATATCTAGGCGGCTTCTGGTGGATTGATCTTGTATTGACAGTTTTGTCAAGATTACCAAGTCCATCAATTGCATCACCTGTTACGTTGAACAATCTTCCTTTAATCTGCTCACCAATAGGCATTGATATGGGAGCTCCAGTATCTACTACTTCAGTACCTCTTGTCAATCCATCAGATGAATCCATGGCAATAGCTCTTACGCTATCCTCCCCAAGGTGTTGCTGTACTTCGAATACTAAATCATTTGCATTGTCTCTCTTGATAACAAGTGCATTTAAGATTTCAGGCAATTGTGATCCTTCCTGAGAAAAGCTTACATCTACTACAGGTCCGATGATTTGCTTGATTTTCCCGATATTAGCCATAGTGCTATAGAAATTTAAGTTATATAAATTAAGGCTTTCTGAATTATGGTGCAAAGATATGGAAAACCTTATAAAATAAGGGTACAAATTGATTAGATTCTCCTGCATTTCTAAACTGTTTGTCTTTTAGTGGTTTCACACTAATATCTTCGCTTTAAACAAACTATTTTAGAATATGTGGCAAGTTATTTTTGTCGTGACGGAATCTAGTCTTGAGAAAGCATGCTTTTAATATCACTTTAATTATACAATTTAGAATAAATTGCTTTGATATAAATCATTAGCATGACCAATAGACTAATTGTATTTTTACTTTTGCTCACACATTATGTCTGCACCGTTTTTAGAATTTGCCGGTGGACTTTCCAAATACGATTACTCTCAACCTGAAGAATCTAAATATTCTAATTCCGTTGAAACCGGAGCAGGGTACATCTTTCTTAATGGTATCGATGATGTAAGTTTTAAGATTAAAAAATAGAAAATTCATCTTTAGTATCATTAGATCTAACGCAAAAGCTTTGCCCCTCTTAAACCAAATGACTGGTTAAAAAGTTAATAAAGAAAGTATTACTTTTAGTTTGGTTAAATCATTACTTGTTATGAAATATATTTTCTCAGTTCTTTTGATTAGTTGCTTTTTCTTCACTTCAGCTCAGCAGCAGTTTACAATATATGATGATATACCTGGACATTGTAGTTCGATAAAGCCGAGCTATCAAGAAGGTTTTCCTGAATGGGCTAAGATGCTTTATCAAGATGAGATTAATTATAATGAAATATCTATAGCTTTTGACAAGTGGGAACAAAGCGGAGAAAAGACTTTTAGATCTGTCCGAAGGTATTATAAGAATTGGTCAAAAGCGATTTTACCATATGCAGACAGTTACGGAACTATCCGTCTACCAGATATGGACGAATATAGAAATGCTCTTTATAAGAATCAAAAAGCAACGGCAGGATTATCCTCTTCTAGGTCTGAAGGAGAATGGACATTTCTAGGACCAAAAGAGACTTACTACATAGATTATGGTGGCAGCTCTACACTGACAGGGACTGCGGCTTGGCAGGTAAATGTTTATTCGTTTGATATCGCTGAAACGAATGAAAACATCCTTTATTTAGGAACAGAAACTGGTTTTATAAATAAGACGATAGACAAAGGATCCACATGGAGTCAAGTAGGATTAGATTATAATTTTGGAGGAGGAATAAATGATATTATCATACATCCTTTAAATGAGGATATTGTGTATGCGGCTGGTGGGCAGCAAATACACAAGACTTTAAATGGTGGAGTCACTTGGACACCAATGGTACCATTAGATTATGTAATCTCTTCTGATAAGATAGAAATGGATCCTGATGATAATGAGAAAATTTATGCAGCTGCAAAAGATGGACTTTATATAACGACAAACGGAGGAAGTGATTGGACAAAGGTATATGATGCTCGAGCGTATGATGTTCAACGTCATCCAGTAAATCCCAATATTGTATATGGATTGGTGATTGTAGATAATATCTATGCTATTATTATCTCTATTGATGGAGGACAGACCTTTGCTATCGACAATAGTTTTCCAGATGACATTGCATTAGTTAATGGAGGATTGATTGCTACATCTGCTGCAGATCCTGAAAAATTATATGCTATGGTATTGACGTCAAACAATACTCCATATATTTATAAAAAGAGCGATGGAGTATGGTCCATTATCGCTACAGGCCGTACCGACGAGTTTCCAGGAGATAACGGACAAGGATATTATGATTTTGTATTTGAAGTATCTGATCACGATCCCAACTTAATATTTGCTGGTACTACATCTTTGTATAAATCAGAAAATGCAGGAGAGACGTTTACAGCTGTAGGAGGTTATATTGGAGATTTTTATATACACCCAGATATTCAAGATCTAAGGATTTTAGATGATGGAGAGATTTGGGTATCTACTGATGGTGGTATCAGCTATTCTTCCGATTATTTTTCGGAGACTTCTAATTATTCCGCTAAATTAAATGGTGTTGTCGGTTCTGATATGTGGGGGTTTGATCAAGGATGGAATGAAGATATAGTTGTTGGAGGCAGGTATCACAATGGAAATATAAGCATAGCAGACTTTTATGGGAGTAAGGCATTGAGAATGGGAGGTGCAGAATCACCAACAGGCTGGGTAGTAAAAGGTAAAAGCAGACGTGTAGTTTTTGATGAATTGGGTGATGGGTTTATATTGCCGACTTCCGCGGAAGCCCAACAAGTAGGCAGGTTTAAGTTTGGACTTCATCCTAATATGGATAATTCAGGAAGGCTTAGAGGGAATCTCGTTTATCATCCAAATTATTTTGGAACTATAACGATGTGTTCTGGAAATGCGCTTTGGCAAAGTGAAGATTCAGGAGTCTCTTATTCTATGATTTCTGCATTTGATTTTAAAGTTCGTTATTTTGATATTTCCAATCATAATCCAGATATAATTTATGCGGATGTTCTTTATTCGGGTCTTAAAAAATCAGAAGACGGTGGACTGACATGGGAATCTAAGCCATCTCTAACTACAATGCCAAATGGAGATAGTGGTTGGTTAGGCAAGCTGTTTTTTGCAATTTCTCCGACAGATGAGAACACCTTGTATGCATGCCAACAAAATAGTTCTTTCAACACAGCAGATAATGGTAGGATTTTTAAATCTATTGATGGAGGAGATACTTGGGAAGATTGGACGAATGGATTATCAGTATATACAAAAGGGATTGTCGTTCAGTCAAATGAAAATGGGGATGATCTTGTATATTTATTTACGAATGCTAGAGATAAGATTGCACAAGTATTAACAAGGGGAGAAAATGATGAAGAATGGGAGGATTATAGTGACGGTTATCCTGCGGGATTTCGAGTGAATCTTGCTCTGCCTTTTTATAGGGACAGTAAGTTAAGAGTATCAGGTAATGGTGGAGTTTGGGAGTCTGCGTTAAAAGACAAAAATTTTGCCCCTATAATTAATCCTTGGGTGGAAAGGTATAGATACAAATGCGCTACAGATACCGTGTTTTTTAACGATCATTCAATGATAGATCATGAGGGTGCTGAATGGACATGGGCTATTACTCCAGACCCTGTGTATATATCAGATGCTAATAGTAGAAATCCAAAAGTTGTGCTTGGCAATGTTGGTGAGTATGATGTAACCATAACGATCACTAAAAATGGGGTAGGTTATAGTAAAACGATAGAGGATATGGTAGTGGTATTAGGATGTCCGTCCATTGAGAATTGTGATAATCCTGCAGATATACCAAAAGATGATTGGAGTCTAGTGTCTGTAAGCAGTGAAGATTTGAATCAACCTGGTCGTGCGAGAATGGCTTTTGACAATAACCTTTCTACTATATGGCATACTGATCGGTCATCTGATGATATTGATTACCCACATGAAATGATTGTAGATATGGGTGCTAGTTATAATGTAAATTCATTTACCAATGAGCCACGGCAATATGGAATAGAGCTAAGAATTAAAGACTTCGAGCTATATGTAAGTGAGGATCTAAATGATTGGGGTGCAGCAGTCGCTACAGGTCAGTTTGCTGATTCTTCTGGGCCTACAATTGTTAGCTTAGACGACCAAAAGATAGGGCGATATTTTAGAATAGTATGTTTGTCAGAAATAAATAATGAAACGGGTGCTTCGGTAGCTGAATTTACATTGAAAGGATGTGATCCTGGTTCAGTAAATACACAAGAAGCAGATATTAGTAATAAATTAGCTGCGTATCCTGTGCCAAGTTCTGGGATGGTTTTCGTAGATCTACCAACTACAGGTGAAGTAAACTATACCCTTTATAACCTTGGAGGAGAAATAATACAAAAAGGAATGGCTCGCTCTGCAGATGGAAATCAATTTGCTTTTGATTTATCTGAAAGACAAAGCGGAACATACTTTGTGAAAGCGGAAAGCGAGTCTGGTGTCATTTATACAATGAAAGTTGTGAAAATATGATCATCAATACTTTGTAAATAAACGTATAAACAACTCCTGATAAAGCCAATATTATACTCAATAATATACAATTTGATATATTGCTTTAAACAAAGCAATTACAATGATCAGAATACAAATAGTTTTCTTACTATTTTGCACTCAGATATTAATTGGACAAACTGCAGAGCTTGGTGGAGGTGTGTCAAAATATCATTTTTCATTACCAGATGATCCAAGAGTTAATAATTCTACAAAGTCAGATTTAGATCTTAGCTTATTTGTAAGTATAAGATTATGTAAAGTTTGGACTAAAAGAACTAAAAGATGTGAATTTTAGATTTACACTAGGTATAAATAAATCTAGAGGGGAGTTCTCTCAAAGATCAGGAGGTCAAGGGGGTGGAAATTTTACGAGTGTAAAACTCAGAAAACAGTATTAACATTAGGCATATTTCCAATCGAATTCAAATTATTTAAACGCATTGATATTAATATTGGTATTAAGTATCTAAGAACTCCATCGAGGCTAGCAAGCGGAAAAAGTTCTGACTTTGGTCAGGCGGGAAATAACGAAAGAGATATAGAAGGAGAGATAATATCAAAAAATCAGATCGGTCCCACGAGTAAGAGTTGCATACAAAATTAAGCTCTCAGAAAATATTCATCTGATACCACAGTATAGTTACTACTTCGCACTAACTAAAGAATTTAGTAAATCTATATTGATAAAGCGTGTTCAAAATCACTTTTTAGGTATAGGAATCCAACAAAAGATCTAAAATCAAATCTGACGAAATGAACTATATCACCCAATCCATTCGTTATCAGACTGTAATTGAATGTAATAGTCGATATATAGCATTTAATAGTGAGTTTTAGATTTGACGTTTCCCTCATTTCAAATCAAATAACAAAATTAAAAAGTATGAAATCATTACTAATCGTTTTAGTGACATTTGTCTCTATAAACTTATCTGCACAAACGGAAGTAGACTTTCTCAATGCAGTCGGTAAAAAAGATCTGTCAAGTGTGGGATCTTATCTCGCATCTAACGTTTCTTTCTGTATCAACGACAATCAGAAAAAGGTAAGCAAATCAACAGCCATTTCTGAACTAGATAAGTTTCTGTCTACAAAAAAAATACAAAAATTTAAGATACTCCATAATGGAAAATCATCTGATAAAGCCTCTAGTTATAGAGTTGCTAGAATCAAGACCCAAGAAGGAACGTATCGAATATTCGCCTACTCAGAAGGATCTGGAACATCGTCTAAAGTAGTAGAAATAAGGATTGACCCTATGTAAATACCATTATTAAGATTTATTTAATTCCAACTTTATATTTCTTAATTTTACTGACTATCAACACATTACAACATATATAAAAAATTAAATATGTTTTTTTAATCGATAGCACTTTCATCTTTGGAAATAACCGCATATATTGCAGTCATATTAATTAACTAAACATAATTTCGCCTATACATTAGATTTTACACTAAGAATACTTAATCAGATTATTATTTACCTAACCGATTAAAAGTGTAGAGTTATGAATGTATGTGAAATGAAGGACCAAGAGTTAATTAAAACCTACCTAAAAGGCAATGATAAAGCCTTCGAAATTCTCTTAAAAAGACATAAGGACAAAATTTATACATCAATCTATCTTTTTGTAAAAGATACTGAGATGGCTAATGATATATTCCAGGATGTATTCATCAAGATCGTAGATACACTGCGAAAAGGAAAATACAACCACGAAGGAAAATTCTTGCAGTGGGCTATGAGAATATCATACAATATGTGTGTTGATAATTTTAGAAGAAACAAAAGAAGAACCAAAGTATCATCTACTGAGACATTCGATATATTTGATGTATTGCAGTCTAATGATGATAACATGGAGACGACTATGATCAAGTCGCAAATGCACAAAAAAGTAAGAAGCCTAGTAGATGAGTTACCACCTGAGCAAAGAGAGGTAGTAATCCTAAGACACTATGCTGATATGAGTTTCAAAGAGATCTCACAATTGACTAGAGTAAGTATAAACACTGCACTAGGTCGTATGAGATATGCACTCATCAATATGAGA
Organism: uncultured Saprospiraceae bacterium; assembly: GCA_938003955.1. Lineage (GTDB taxonomy): Bacteria > Bacteroidota > Bacteroidia > Chitinophagales > Saprospiraceae > CAJXUU01. The sequence goes on from CALKXE010000024.1 coordinate 22,160, forward strand.
AAGATGGCTGACGAAAGAAATATGGTCGCTGTCTAATGTTAAATTGATGGTTGAGATAGAGAGAAAATTACAATTTTAAAACTCTACAACAAGGTAATAGATATAAAAAGCAAGCATGATCAATATCGTGCTTGCTTTTTTTGTGAGTCGCCCCAATTAGCTGTTTAACCTTAGAAGCAATTCATAATTTCCTTCAGAAATAACTTACAATTCTAAAATTGCATCTCTATTACTTCAACAAACCACGGAAAGTCTTCACTCCATCAAAATAATTTCCAACCCGTAAATTTTCGTTTGGACTGTGTTGATTATTATCACTATTGACCAAAGGTACAATGATTGCTGGCACCCCTAGTGATTGTATAAATGGAGAGATCGGTACACTGCCCCCTAAAATACGCACTCGAACCGGTTCTTTTCCAAATTCTTTCTTGATCGCTTCATATACCGCGATGCCTATCGGAGAATCGAGCTCAGTCCTGAATGCATTATACGCTCGACTGTTTGTAAATTGGCAGATCTTTGGATTCAGGAACCTTTCTTTTGATGTTGGCTTTCTATCTAATACCAAATATCCTTGATCTATGATGTGTTGCTTTACAAGGTCAATTTGTCTTTGAGGCGGCGTTTCTGGCACCAACCGGATATCAATCTCTGCTGTAGCCGTTGCGGGTACGATTGTTCTTGCCTCACTGCCTATCCAACCCGAACCCATTCCCCTAATATTCAGAGAAGGATATTGTATTGATTCTTGGTAATTCGTTCCAACTTTATCTGTATTTCCAATTCCTAGCTTGACTCTGAATTCGTTTTCATTATCAGGAACTTGAGCTAATATCGCTTTGGTAGCATCATCTATAACTACTCCATCATAAAATCCAGTAATGGTCACTCTACCATCCTCATCCTTCATAGATGATAGTAATTGAGCTAATCTCAATGCAGGATTCGGTGCATAGTTCCCATAATGACCACTGTGCAATGGAAATGTGGGACCAAATACTTTTACGCTTATGGTTGTAATTCCTCGTGCCCCATAAGTAATCGTAGGTTGATTACTGATATGCTTAGGACCATCAAAGATTAATAACCTATCTGCAGCAAGTACGTCTTTGTTCTTTTCTACAGCTCCTGCCAAGCGAGGAGATCCTTTCTCCTCTTCAAAATCCAAAATCACTTTTAGGTTAAATGGTAACGATTCCCCTTTCTCCTTTATCAATTTCATTACAGTAAGAAACATTACAAAAGGCGACTTATCATCTGAAGAGGACCGAGCAAATATTCTCCATTCTGGGTTAATCTCTTCTGTTGTAAGTTTATCCCAGTCAATATCTACCCAACCTTCTCCCTCTATTTGTTCTTTGAGCACCGCTTGATATGGATCATCTTGAAACCAAAATTGTGGATCTACCGGCTGTCCATCAATATGAAAGTAGTACATGATTGTCTTTTGATCTGGCTTTCTAGTTTTGTAATTAGCCAATAACAATGGGACTGTTTCTGTTTCCAGTCGTTGAGAACTAAACCCTAAATCACTCATATGAGATTCCGCCCACTCAATATTCTTTTCTATGTCCTCTGGATGATTCGCATCATTTGGAATAGCTAAGAGCTCTTTTAGCACTTCGAATGATTCTATAGTTGCTTTTTCAAGTTCTCTATCAGTGATTCTTTGTTGAGCGTAACTATTTATACAAAAAAGTATAAATATAATACTGGTCGTTATTTTTTTCATGTCTTTTATTTTTAGACCTCGAAGATTAAAGTAATAGAGACCTCCGAGGATTTTAAAACCTCGGAGGTCTAAAACTTAATCTATTGGCAAGCATATATAGCAAACGAACCTAACCAATGACCGCCTTCATAGCTATCTCCTACTAAAGATGGAAGAGAATTCTCAATATGATTATTGGCAACTTTTATTAAGTGGTTATATTTGTTGTCTGTCCCTGCAATGGATTTCAAACACCATGCTCTGCTGAAATTTACTCCATCTAGGTGTACTAATTTTCCATCTGTTCGATCACTTACTCTGCCAACTTCGAGTTCAAAATTTTTCTCTTTTAATTGTGGAAGAAACTTATCTAACCATGTGATATATTCACTCTTTGGTAAGACTCTACTCATCAGACTTGCTTCTTCTAAACAAGGAGATAGAAAATCGAAACCACTTGGCTCCCAGGTGATAGGACAGTTCTGATCATCTTGAAAATAGTTTTGCGCTCGCTTTTTAAGCAACATTTCGAATTCACTGTTCCCAACTGTTTTAGCATAATCAAGCGCAAACGACATTCCAAAAGCAGTGTTCGGGTGTTCTCCAACTCTAATTGGGTAGACCAATTTCGGAAGAAATTCAGAGTATTTGTCTACAATCATATTCGTCATAGGCTGTAAATTAGATTCTAATTCCCTTGCTATCGGATCATCCCATGTATGTAATTCTTCAGCCAACTTAAGAAGCCACGCCCATCCATAAGTACGTTCATAAGATTTATTATGACCTTCGAAGTATTCAATTTCTTTGAGAATATTTTCTTTGCTAATGTTCTGTTTTAGTTTAGAAATCGCGTCTTCTTTATTTTCTACTTTCGGAAAATCCTTGATTAATTTCACCAATGACCAATGCCCATGAACAGCCGAATGCCAGTCAAAACAGCCATAAAATGACGGGTGCAGATCTCTAGGCTCTCGCAAATCACCTTTATCACCAACCACCTGACTTAACTTATTGGGATATTCTTGTAAAACACAAGCCAAAGGTAGATCTATCAAATTATTTGCCGCTGTTAGATCAAGTTTGATGGGTTCGACATTCTCCATTTCAACAGCTTTGTCTACTGGAGATTTTTGCTCCGAACAAGCAAAAAACAAAATCATAGACAACATTATTAGTTCTATTTTCATATTCATAACTTCTAATTTCAAACACTCGACAAATCATTCTATACTCAAACTGAAGGCCTCAAACATCAATGACCATGACCATGTTCGTCTCTTGCTAGTGTACTTGTATTGACTATGCTAGAAAAGAATAGTGCGTTACCAAACATTTTATTTCCACCATACCAATATCCTCTAAAAAGCAGATTGTCTTGAAAACAGATGATCTTTCCGCTACCGGAACGATGGACAGTTACAGCTGGTTTATTGGCCGCCTTTTTGTCAAACCCTCTAGGTATATAGCCCGATTGGACAGGATTGTTTGTGTATATTACAGGAGTAGCGAAGCTGTTAGATGGTATATCATATAATGATGTCCCTCTGCGAAACATCGATATGCTGCTATTGTCATAGCCATAACAGAGCGGGTGAGATAAATCCATTTCCGCTGCAAATATAGCTCCACCGAGTACTCCAGCTCCTCTAGAAGAAGATGACATTTTATAAGATTTTGAAGCAGTACCTTTTGATTCCTTGTTTTTGCTTTTTTCAAGTTCGATTAATTCTTTGGACCTAGCCCAATCAATGGCACTTCGGAACAGTATGAGATTACCACCTCCATTTACCCACTCCGTGATTTTTTCTTGTTCTTTACTTGATAAATCGTTATAGCGTCCGTTCACCATGATGAGCGTATTGTATCTTTCCATATTAGCTCTATAGAGTTGTCTCTTGTCTATCATTGTAAGTGGAATATTATACCTCTGATCAATATGGTGCCACACTTCTCCAGCATCATAACTTGTCACTCCCTCTCCTACAATCATGGCTACTTTAGGCATTTCAAGGATATCTACCTCGGGGTTACCGAGTGTCATGTTATTATCTGCCTGGCCCGTACTTACTGCATAGAAATCAACCTTGTACGCTTCAGATATTGCGGCAAGTTTAGATTCTATCTCTCGTATATTTAATTTTTGATTTTGGATTGGGATTACAACATCTCCTCTATCAAATTGCACATTCCCTTCACTTGTATTCAGCGCAAATTCTTTATTTATCACTTTCGACCTTAGTCCTGCATCCATTACCTGATATAGCGCAGCTGGAGCATTATAACTCTTCCAGTCAAGAATATAAGCATATGTATCTTTCATTTTGTAGAGATTCCCTTTGGGCTCCAAAGTTGATATTCTACTCCCAGCATTTACACTTCCTGTCACCTCTGCGTATGTCAGGTCAAATGCAAGTGGTAGCGTCCATGCAGACACATCATAGAAAAGACTATCTGGAAAGGTTCGCACTTTTTCAAAGATTGTTTTTACCATCAAGTACTGATTTTGATCCATTGGAACATAGTAAGAATTCTCTTTTGGGAATCGTTTTCCGTCTTGGTTTGCATCTTGTGACAATCCATACATTTCTACTTTATGTGTAGCTAGTATTCTATGAAAATTCGACATTTTAACCTCATCCTCATCAGTGATTAGGTATCCTTTAATTTTAGATGCCTTCGCCGCTTTATTTTGCTTTTTATAGAAGTCTCTCTTGAAATTGATAAGCTCCTCTCTCATGTTTGCCGTTGCTTTCTGAGTTGAAAGAGAAGTTACAAATTGATTTCTGATTGTAAACGGAAAAGACAACAATCCATTAGAACTTTCTTGAAGGTGACCTCTAGAACTTGCTTGCTCAAACAATATTCCGATACATCCATTCGCATCAGGATAAGTACTTCCTTTACCATAATAAAAATCATCAAAACTTGCTTTTGTATAGTAAAGAGAACCTATACTATCCAATGCTGCAGCATGATAAGTTCCTATTTTTTCTGTTAGGTCTTGATTAAGCTGTGGCGTGTTTGGGTTAGTTCTAGATGGTATTCCTGGTTGAAAGAAGAATGTTGAATTAGTCCCCATCTCATGATGATCTGTCAATACATTAGGCTTCCATTGGTGATATACCTTAATTCTCCCTTGGCTCTCAGGATGAGTAAGCAATAGCCAGTCTCTATTCAGATCAAACCAATAGTGATTCGTTCTTCCTCTTGGCCATACTTCATTCAATTCTCTAGAAGCTGGATCACTTACTAACGTTTTGCTTTTATGCGTATTTGCCCATGATGCGAATCTATTTAGCCCATCCGGATTATAACAAGGATCCATTAAAATCATTACATTTTCTAGCGTATGCATCACTTCAGAACTGTTCCCTGCAGCGAGATAATAGGCATTGACTAATCCTGCATTTGCACCACTAGACTCGTTACCATGTATGCTATATCCTTGATAAAGGACAGCTGGAAGATTGTCTATGGCTACTTTCGATGATTTCTTATGATCTGTAAGTTGCAGATGTGCCTGGCGAATATCTTCTTTTCTAGCAAGATTTTCAGGAGTACTAATCATCACTGTATAGAGTGGTCTGTTCTCATGCGATCTAGCATATTCAACCATCTCAATCCTGTCAGATGCAGCATCTAGGGCCTTAAGATAAGTAACTAATTGATCATGACTTACATGCCAATCGCCGATATCATATCCTAATACGTCTTTTGGGGTAGGGATAGATTTATCATAGTCGCCTTCTGGAAGGTAATACTCCATTCCGTTTTGTGCAAAGGATATAGTGATAGACAGTAAAAGAAAAAAAGTTGTTTTTAATAGAGACTTCATCTGAGTAGTTATTTATGTGCCTAAATTTAACATTATAGTGCATAAATAAAAGAATAATATGTTGGTTGAAATCTAAATGGATGGATCGGGTGTGTATAACATATCCATTTGTAGTATACGGAGATACAAATTATTTTAAATATTAATGAAAAGCACAAAATAAAATACCACAATACAAAACGTTTCTCCCTTTAGGGTCCGGGTAAATAACTTCTTGTTGCACAGTTTCTCGTTTGTTCCCATTACCCAACCCATTCGATAAAATAAGGTGCGAAAACTGCCTGCTAATCTATGATTTGCTGCACAGTTTCTCGTTTAGAATTGTACCAAAACCTTTCAAGAAATCAGAAGTGCGAAAACTGCCCGCAAATCTATGATTTGCTATACAGTTTCTCGTTTAGAATTGTGCCAAAACCATCAGAGAAATATGAGGTGCGAAAACTGCCCACAAATCTGTGATTTGCTACACAGTTTCTCGTTTAGAATTGTGCCAAAACCATCAGAGAAATCAGGAGTGCGAAAACTGCCCGCAAATCTATGATTTGCTACACAGTTTCTCGTTTAGAATTGTGCCAAAACCATCAGAGAAATCAGGAGTGCGAAAACTGCCCGCAAATCTATGATTTGCTACACAGTTTCTCGTTTAGAAGTGTACCAAAACCATCAGAGAAATATGAGGTGCGAAAACTGTCCACAAATCTATGATTTGCTACACAGTTTCTCGTTTACTAGCGTGCCAAAACCATTCAAAAAAATGGTGCGAAAACTGCCCGCTAATCTATGATTTGCTATACAGTTTCTCGTTTACTAGCGTGCCAAAACCATCAGAGAAATATGAGGTGCGAAAACTGCCCGCTAATCTATGATTTACTATACAGTTTCTCGTTTACTAGCGTGCCAAAACCATCAGAGAAATATGAGGTGCGAAAACTGCCCGCTAATCTATGATTTGCTATACAGTTTCTCGTTTACTAGCGTACCAAAACCATTCAAGAAATCAGGAGTGCGAAAACTGCCCACAAATCTATGATTTGCTACACAGTTTCTCGTTTAGCGTTGTAGATATAAGATATATTTTTCTTCGTTGTATGGTTCGTTGATGAAGTTGGTCAGCGGATATGTTTCGAAGTAATCCTTTTTAGAAAGATCGTTTGTCTCCGTTTTTATGTTTCCTCCTTTTAGTGCAATGATGCCGTTTGGTTGGCCATGTCTTTGATCATCTGGATCAATAAGATTCATAGACCATTCTTTAAGCCTTTCTATTTTGGCAACAGCACGAGTAACTACGAATTCATATTTCTTTCGATGTTCCTCAGCTCGTACATGAAGGGCTGTGAGATTTTCTATTTTAGCTATTTCTTTGACTTCATTTACTACAGTTATCTTCTTCCGTGTGCCATCTATAGCTGTGAATAGCACATTAGGAAACATAATAGCCAATGGAACAGCTGGAAATCCACCACCCGTACCAAGATCTAAAATCTTCGATCCGTCTTTGAACTGTATAAACTTTGCAATCGTCAATGAATGAAGGATATGATGAAGATATAGATTATCAATATCTTTTCTTGAGATCACATTGATCTTATCATTCCATTCTCGATAAGCATCCCACAACAGTTCAAACTGTCTGTATTGATTGTCACTTAGGTCTGGAAAATATTTATGAATTAACTCCAACGATTATCATTTTTACGGATCAATAAAATAAATGGCATTACCAAATAGTATAAAAACAAGAGCAAATCTAACAACAAAAGCTGGTGTATTGCTATGCTTTCATTCATCTTTTTTATCAATAGCCCATGAATTGATATTTGCACTACCTGTTTTACGATATAAGCTATAAGGAATATTTTTACTGATATAGTTCCAGACAAGCCTCCTAAAAGCAATAATAAGTAGAACAATATGTGGCTTGCACTGAAAGTCCCTAGCATAATTTGGTGTATCATTCTATAATGTACAGATGTAGATATATGTCTAGTTTTTTGAGTTATATAACCCCTCAATGTACTCGGGGAGTCTGTGAAAACAATACTCTTGGGGTGAATACAAATTCCAGTGTTTTCTCCTGTTGCAATCGCATTTATAGTTAGATCATCGTCTCCAGAAGCAAGTTCTTGTCCTTTAATTTTACGTTGATTTGAGGCTTTTAGTGATCGATCAACCACCATGTTTCTACCTACACCCATGTACGGCATACCTGCTAGTGAATAACTGAGGTACTGCACACCTGTCATATATGTTTCAAACCTTGCAAAAAGATTAACTAAGCCAGATGTCTTTTTCATTGGGCTATAACCTAAAACGATTGGTTTTTCTATAGTATTCATTCGTTGGGCCCAATCGGAAGAAGCTGGCAAACAGTCCGCATCTGTAAATAGAATTCGATCGTATTTGGCAGCCACTGCACCATCGTTTGCCGCTTGCTTTTTGCCCGGTCGATCCATAGAAGTTCTTATTACTTTTACTCTTTCAGATCTATACCTGGATAGTTTTTCAAAGGTTTGGTCAGTTGAAAAATCATCAACCAACACAATATCGTCTGACTTTTGTTCTAGAAGGATCGATAGAATTTTATCAACAGCATTTTCTTCATTTTTAAAACAAACAACTATTGAGATAGAACTTGAATCAGTCAGTAAATCAGTATTGCTTTTAACTTTTACCAACCGAACAAAGAGAAATAAATAGTACAATAAATGAATCGTCAAAAATAAAAATAGTAATCCTATCATTCTGTAAATATTTCAGGATTCTTAATTTTTACCAACAAGTCGATAAGTTTATTTTTACTTCTGTATACTGATTGATAAAATACTTTGTCTCCTTTAAATGCCTTATAGAAGGCTTCCACACCAGGAATACTACTGCCTTCGAAATCAAACGATCTTCCCGACTTAAGCGCAGAAGTAATCTCATTCCATATCATCAGTGACATTGCTTCGTGAGCATAACTACTATCAACTCCTGTGGCAAGATTGTATACCCACTTTTCGTCTCTCACAAAATACCCCATTGCCATAATATTACCATCCTTATCTACACACTTTATTATTCTTCTTGCGTGCTGTCTTGATAGCTGTACATCCAATTTAGCCAAAGTTCCATTTCCATATGGGTTTGATTTATTTCTTACCCTAAATGTTCTGTCCAAAAATTCTTCAAACACAGAAAATTGATCCTCTTCTTGGTAAAAAAATTGATCTGAGGCCTTCCTAATCTTTCTTCTTCGATCAGAGCTTAATTGAGAATTGAGCTCTCCTAATTCGACATCTCTATCGATGATGTATGTATATTTCCTATTGGTTACTGTACCCTTGTTTTTTAATTCTGGCAACGCATGAAAATAGTCTTGTACTATCAAATGATGCATTGGCAATTTATCAATCAATGATTTATAGACTTGTCCTAGATCCTGAGTTCCATAAAATAAAGGGCCCATATAGGGGCACAAAGAAGGATGCAGAATGTAAGTCAACCCAAATTTTTTCTTGATCATATATACCAAAACACCTAAAACCTCATCATCTTCCTCGTGAAATACAACATCCCAAAGACTATCGCACACAGCATCTAGATACCATGGTCTGTAGAAAACAGGCACGTAGTTTTCTGATATGAATAATTTATATTTTTGTTTTGTTTTGGTCAAATAAATGGATATTATTTAAGATCGTTTGATGCTTTTGACGCTTGTGATTAATCTTTAGGCTAAACAAACAACAAACGTAAAAAAGCCTCAAATCAAAGATAAGAGGCTTTTAATATTTTAGTTTCAATTGTTATTCTTATTTCTTTGTCTTTCGCAGATATGCTTCCAATGCCATTGACATAGAAGGCGTTTCTGGTGTAGGTGCTACAATATTAGGGTGTAGTCCTCTCTCCTCTATTGCCTTCAATGTAGATTTACCAAATACAGCAAACCTAGTATCTTTCTGATCGAATGTAGGGAAGTTCTCATAAAGAGACTCTATACCTAACGGGCTAAAAAATATCAATACATCATAGGTCACATCACTAAGATCTGATAAATCACTAGCAACCGTTCTGTACATCATGGCGTCTTTGTAGTTGATCTCATTCTTATCCAAATAAGCGACTACATCCTTGGCACCAAGGTTTGAACAAGGAAGTAGAAAATTTTCCTTCTCCTTGTGTTTCATGAAATAATTGTTGAGATCTTCTATTTTTCGTTTACCAACGAATACTTTTCGCTTTCTATAAACGATAAATTTCTGCAGGTAATTTGCAATAGTAGCCGTAAGACAGAAATATTTAGTCTCTTGAGGCATCTTAATCCTCATCTCCTCACACAATCTGAAGAAGTGCTCTATGGCATTCTTTGATGTGAAGATGATACTAGAAAATTCATCTGGTCTAATCCTATTTCTACGAAATTCCTTTTCAATTACGGGTTCTACATGAATAAACTGTCTCCAATCTATTTTTATACCCCATTTTTCCTCTAGGTCATAATAAGGGGACCTTTCAGGTTTTGGTTGAGACACCAAGATGGTTTTCACCTCCTTGAATTTTTCTTCGTAATTGTCCTTTTTCGCCGTAGCGCTTCCTCTAGATGCCATAAACAAAGTTTAATTAGAAAAACTTATACTTTTTTCAAGCAATTCCGAAACTTCCTATTACCTTTATTAACAGTAGTATAGGTAAAATTTCGAAGGCGCAAAGGTACAACAAAAAATGAAATATATTGCCTGAAATCCATCTACTTGAAATCAATAGTCCTCTGAAGCTCCTCAAGACGAGTAATAATCCAACAATTACGATGGTCAAATAGATCAACGAGACCGCTATTTTCTCAGGCCCAAAGGCTATTATCAAGTTTAAAGGGATAAGAACTATTCCAATAAAAAGATTAAAACTTTGTATCGTAAATCCATATAATGACACTTCTTTTGGGATTGGAAAGCTCGAGCTTATAAAGGATAAAAATATATGTCGCACCACATATATGAGTAAAATTGCGAAAAAACATAACTGAAATATATTCCATCCACTCTGTTCATAGAGATTATAAAGTACCAAATAGGCGAAAATAGCTGCATTGACAATGAATGAAAAGTACAATAATATGTAGTGTCCATTCATCCCTTTCTTCTCTTCTCTATGGTTTAGTTTTAGCACATTCTCATTGGTGATAGCTTTAGTAATTTTAGTAAGTGACCCTCGTTGTGTATTGATCACTATTGCCAGTATAAATGCAGTCAAAAGGTTAAGCCAAAATAAAAATGCATTTGAACCCTTCTCCCCATTATTCGTGTTTTTTGACTTAGAAGGAGCAGGTTTGAAGGCATTAGCCTCCTTTTTAAGTTTACTTTTTCGGATCGGAATATGAGAGACATCGAATGGATTAGTAACATTTAGCTCCTCAGAATCTTCTTCTATTTGAATTGGCTCCTCTCCTACTTCCGGAACAATCGAAGATTCTTCCTCAGCAGAATTTGCAGCTTGTAAGGCTGAAGAAGTGGTTACAGAGGGATCATCTGGTCTTACAACATCAAATACATTTTTAGTTGAACTTTCTACCCTCGGTTCTGATTGATATATAGAATCTAATCTTGATTGTATTTCAAATGGATTAGCTCCATCCTGGCCAAAGCCTGAAATGGCAAGAAAACAGAAAAATAATATTTTCAAAGCTAATCGCATGGCGCAAAAGTATAAAAAGGATGGTACTTTTGTTCTATGGAATGGTACATTAAAATAAAGTACCATTCATATTTACAAGAAGATTGTAAATTTGTAAACTTAAAAAGATCTTGTGTATTCCTATTGGCAGATACGTTTACTATATCAGCCACAATTATTTAAATTTGCATTATCCATCAACTATGAGTAACTGCATTGGGGTCGCAAAAAGAAAACAGAGATAAAATGGCATTAAAAGAATCAAACATGTTGGACTTGGGTATTCAAGCTCCAGATTTCAATTTACCAGATACAGTTTCTGGTAGAGTATTATCTCTCAATGATGTAAAAGGTGAGAATGGTACAGTAATCATCTTTTCATGCAACCATTGTCCTTTTGTAATACATGTAAACAGTGAAATGATCGCTCTTGCACATGATTACGCCGCAAAAGGCATCAAAATGGTCGTTATTAGTTCAAATGATATAGAAAACTACCCAATGGATGCCCCAGATAAAATGTCTATCGTGGCAACCGTACTTCAATATCCGTTTCCCTATCTTTATGATGCTACACAGAAAGTAGCTAAAGATTATGATGCGGCATGCACTCCTGATATTTACTTATTCGACGCAGCGTTAAAATTGTATTATCGAGGAAGACTTGATGGCTCACGTCCTGGAAATGATATTCCCCTTACAGGAACAGACATCAGAGAAGCATTAGATTTATTAATCGATAACAAACCAGCACCTGAGAAACAATATCCAAGTGCAGGATGTAATATCAAGTGGAAAAACTAAATGGTCAAGAAAAAAGACGTGAATAGCAAGTCGATTGTAAATCGAAAAGCAAAGTTTGAGTATCAACTGTTAGACAGTTTTGAGGCAGGATTAGTACTTACCGGCACCGAAGTAAAATCAGTAAAAGAAGGAAATGCAAACCTATCTGACGCTTACTGTTTATTCGAAGACGGAAATCTTACGCTCAAGAGTATGTTCATAGGACACTATAAGTTCGGCACGATACACAATCATGAAACAAGAAGGGACAGAAGACTCCTCCTCCGAAAAACGGAGCTCAAAAAAATGGAACGGCGTGTAACCGAAAAGGGTATGACAATCGTACCATACAAGCTTTACTTTTCAGAACGGGGATTTATCAAATTAGAACTTTTCTTAGCTACAGGTAAAAAATCGTATGATAAGAGAGAATCAATAAAAGAACGTCAAAATAAACGTGATCTGGATAGAATTAAAAAGGAATATTAAATAATGTGAATTTGTTTGATTTGTGGATTTGTTATATGATTTTGGAGCTACTATAAATACTTATTAAATCAATCATTAGAATACTGAATTAGAGTTATAAATATATAAACCAATGAAATTTTCCGCTTTTGCCTTAATCGTGTTTTCCATATTAATAATTTCTTGTTCTCCTGTTGAGCATGACCCAGTCAGAGACAAACACCATTATCCTGCAGAGTACCTCTATAAACAAAGAGAACATCCTGTAGGTATCAAAAACAATGTATTCCAGAAAGGATATGACCATGTACAAAAACTAAAGAACTCTCCTTCGCAAACACATAGAGCGGATTGGGAACAAGAGGGTCCACTCAATGTCCCGGGAAGAATCGTAGATATAGAAGGTACTGGTTCCCCTGAAAATAAAATATATGCATGTACCGCTTCTGGTGGTATATTTCTTACCGAAAATGGAGGAAGTTCTTGGACTCCAATATTTGATGATCAAGTAACGCTTTCGATTGGTGACATGGACATTGCTCCGAGCAATAAAGAAATAATATATGTAGGTACAGGAGAATCTAATGCCGGAGGAGGATCTCTTGCATATGATGGGTTTGGAGTATTTAGATCAGATGACGGAGGAATTACTTGGACACCTCGTGGATTAGAAAACGTTGGAAGCATCGGAAGAGTAACTATTCACCCTACCGACCCAAACATTGTATATGTGGCGGCTATGGGGACACTCTTCGCTCCTAATGAGGATAGAGGAATCTATAAAACCACTGATGGTGGACAATCTTGGGAACGTGTTCTATTCATATCTAATAATACTGGAGGTATCGACCTCGCTATGCACCCTACTAATCCTGATATCGTCTATGCCGCAATGTGGGAACGTAATAGATCTCCTGAAACAAGAGATTATGGTGGACCAACCAGTGGAATCTACAAAACAAACAATGCAGGAGCGGACTGGGCAGAATTAGAAAACGGGCTTCCTACCAATGATATGGGTAGAATAGGCATTGCTATTTCTGAGAGTGAACCAGAGATACTCTACACAACGATAGCCGCTCCAAACGGACCACTTATGGGTATCTATCAAACCACGGATGGTGGAGATTTTTGGTTTCAAAAGTCTGATAATAATATAACATCAGTTCCATTTATGTGGTGGTTTGGAAGAATGGCTATTCATCCTAAAAACCCTTCTTTGATTTACCATATAGGATTCTTGACCAGTAAATCCACCAATGGAGGAAATACTTGGGAACCAGAATTCAACGCAATGCATGTTGATCAACACACAGTATGGATGAATCCAGATAACGAAAACGATGTATGGATGGGAAATGATGGTGGAGTCTATCATTCTATAAACGGAGGAAATTCTTTTGTGTCATTTAATATGCCAACAACACAGTTCTATACTTGTGAGATTGATCACCTTGCTCCTTCCAATATTTACGGAGGCGCACAGGATAATGGTACCAATCGAACATTGACAGGCGAAAATGATGACTATACCTCTATTTTCGGTGGAGACGGGTTTCGAGTCCTCGTTGATCCATCTGATAATAATATTATTTATGCTGAATCTCAAAGGGGAAACCTCGGTAAATCTATCAATGGAGGCAACTCATTTGTCTTAGCTAAAGTAGGTATCGGCACAGAAGCATCTAACTGGAACACTCCTGTTGTCATGCACCCAACTGATCCTAGTATTATGTATTTTGGTTCTTCGAAATTGTATAAATCAACCAATAAAGCCGATTCTTGGTCATCCATATCTGACAATCTCAGTGATGGCCCTTACTTTGGAATTAACAATTATGGTACGATTACAGAGATAGGCGTGTCTGAAAACGATAAAGTTTTAGCTGGTACAGATGATGGAAATATCTGGATGGTTAATGAATCAGGATTCATCTCTCAAGTATATAATTCCGAGCCACGAAGATGGATTACTAATGTCAGTTTTGATCCACAAAACGACAATATATTATATGCTACATTTTCTGGGTTCAGATACGCAGCTGAAGATTCTCAGGTAATCATGTCAAATGATAATGGTCAAACTTGGATAAATATCAACGGTGATCTTCCAGACATCCCTGTAAATGATCTCATCGTAAGACCGGATGCTGAAGAGATACTGATCGCTACAGACTTAGGTGTTTTCTCTACATTAAACGGAGGTGTTAATTGGCTACCAGTTGGAAACGGAATGCCGAATGTAGTTATCACAGATATAGACTTTCATGAGCCTACTAGAAAACTATTAGCCGCCACATATGGCCGATCATTCTTTTCTACAATCCTAGAAGAAGACCCAACATCTACAAAAGAAATAAGCATAAATATCAATGTTTATCCAAATCCAACATCTGATTTCATCTCTATCGATACTGATGAAGAGGGATTAAACTATACTATCATAGGACTGAATGGACAAGTAGTTAAAAGAGAAGTTTATAGTAACAAAATAGATGTCTCACAATTAGAAAAAGGTATCTACACAATTCAGTTAATAAATAAAGAGGGGCAAAGGTATATGTCGCAATTTTCTGTAATGTAACTTATTGACTGCTGCTTGAAAAAACAATGTGTAAAGGAGTCCACCATCTATCCCTCTCCAAGGAGGATATTATATAATGGCTCGAGCAAGGTTTATAATTTGAACCTTGTAATAAATAAAGAACAACATGGATAAAACACAACAAGGACATATATTATCATCTACAAAGGGTGGAGTAGGTACAATCGAATTTTATCATCCATCGCATAATTCCCTACCTGGAAAGTTACTTGCAGAACTAGAGCAAGCTATCTACGATATGGGAAGTAATGATGAAGCAACAATTATATTATTAAAGGCCTCTGGAGAAAGGACTTTTTGTGCAGGAGCGAGCTTTGATGAATTAGCATCGATAGAAGATGAGCAAATTGGTAAGACCTTTTTTATGGGTTTTGCTAATGTTATCAACGCCATACGTAAAGTACCTAAGTTAGTTATCGGGAGAATACATGGCAAGGCAGTGGGCGGTGGAGTTGGTCTAGCATCTGCATGTGACTACTGCATGGCTACCAAATATGCATCTATCAAACTCAGTGAATTGGCAGTAGGCATCGGACCATTCGTAATCGGACCTCCCGTGGAACGTAAAGTGGGTGTGTCTGCATACAGCGAAATGGCAATCAATGCCACAGAGTTCCGCACAGCAGAATGGGCAAAGCAGAAAGGGCTATATATGGACGTATTCGACACTACGGAACAAATGGATGAGTATATCACTCATTTCTCTGAAAAGCTTGTGAAGATGAATCCTGAAGCTATGACGCTACTTAAATCAGTTTTCTGGGAAGGGACAGAGCATTGGGATGCGTTATTGGAAGAAAGAGCTGTGACGAGTGGAAGACTGGTGTTATCAGATTTCAGTAAGAAGGCAATTGGGAAATTTTTGAATTAATTAAGAACTGGTACTTTATAAAATACGGTCAGTACCTAAAGGTACCGACCGTATAGTCATAGGGTTATTTCATAAAATTTAATTATTAAATCAATCTTCTATCAGATATATCACTTCAATACGGATATCTTCTTCATGATTCTACGACCATTGATTTCTGTACTTACTACATAGATTCCGTTAGGTATTTCAACTACATCTATTGAGAATCGATTATTTCCTTCATTGAAATCTATATTTTGGCTCTCTACTAATTGGCCTGTCAGATTACGAACTTCTATAAATGAAGAACCTGACACACCACTTTCGATAGATATATTAATAATATCCGACGCTGGATTAGGATAGAGTTCCATGATAGATTCTATTAACTCATCTGGCTGTCCCTTTATCATTTGACTCTTACTGCTTCTTACTACTGCAATTTCGTCACTCACGAAGCCATTACAAGAACTTCCTTCGTAAATCTTAATATTTCTGAAGTAACTATTGCCGTTTCCTGGACTCCCGTCGTGATCATCCACAAAGAATAGCCTGTTAAATGGTCCTGTATAATATGACCCTACAGGAATTGTAAACGACTGCCAATTTCCTATAGATGTATAATCAAAATCTCTGTTGGCCCAGTTTTGAGTACCATACAACTGAAAAGTAAATCCAGAAGATATTCCAGAATTATTGTCAAAGCCTATACCATGAATTTCACCTTGTGTTGTCGATCCAAATTCAAATTCAATAACAGTACTTGATGTAACTGTATAGTCTAGTGCAATCGACTTCCATGCATTATCGAAAAGTGCTCTTCCTGCGCCGCCCCCAACATCAGAGGAAGTACCATTATCCTGACCATTTCCATAGGCTACTACAGAGTAGTCGTTGAAGTTGATCTCTGTGCAATCAGATCCTCCACCACCAGTAGGTTCGCAGAAACTAGTCGTCTCGGATGACTGAAAACTACCACCTGTCTTAATTGTACTTCCATCGGAAGCTAGTAATGTATAAGATCCTGACCCATAAGAACAGCATATACCATCGCCATAACTGTCATTTATCGTAAAGTCATAGCATCCATTAGGCAGACAGATGTCTTCTACATATGAAGAATTAGCATTTGCATATGGACCACCAGAAGCCACTGTAGTATTTCCACTTTTGACTGTCCAAGTAGTCTCTGCAGGATAATTATCTGTAGTGATGTTTAGCGTTATTTCATTGTCAGAACATCCGCCTCCACCTCCGCATGGCTGAAGACAACTACCATTGGATACTGCATTCCTGATCGCGTTTCCTGGCTGAGTACCGAAACCATTAGAGAAGTTGATGCCTACACCTGTCACTGCATAGCAATATGACATTATGGTTCCACCATTATTTGGAAGAATCGGATTATTAGAATTATAACAAGCAGCTCCTTCCGTATTACCTAAGACACTTGCACAATCATCGATCTGAGTATTGTTCCCATTCCAATAACAGCCATGCGTGTGATATGATCCAAATAAGTGACCATATTCATGGGTTGCAATTTCCATATCAAATGAATAAGTAGGCACATTCTGAATCTGATTCAGTACTCCACTTACACACATCCGATTATTCTCAGTTCCGCATACACCATTAATAGTTGCTGCCAAACCGCCAAAGTTGATATTAGTCAAAAGCTGGGCAAAATCGCCATTAAAATTATTCCTATTATTTTGAAAAGAATTCAGCTTTGCACCTGTAGTAGTCCCTGTATATGGACTTGTACTACTCCAAAAATATGTTTGAGAAAGCACAGTATTGATATTTTCTCCACCATAAAGGGTTGATACCCCATTGAATAATGTATTCATATAGTTATTCGCAGCAGTAGCTGTACTCCCAAGAGTTTGATACATATTATAATCCACTTCGAGTAAAAGTCTTACACAATCTGAAAGTGCTCTGCTATCAGAATGATCTTTCAAATCTTCATCTTTGTAGCCAGAACCTACATCCTCCGTGTCACAAATCCTTCCCTTTTCAAAAGTCATATCTGTATCAAGATAAATAATATGACTTGCGTCATATTTTGATGTCTTCTTCCTTTTCCCTAATACAAAGTTACCTTCATACTTAGGGTGTGAAACAAAACCAGCAACTTCATTTTCGTAGATACTGATAGCAACTAGTGATTTTTCATTTCCTTTTATGATGCCTCTATAATGACTACCACGATCGATATTCAAAATTTTCCCTGATGGTTCTTCGATCATTGTATAATCGTCTGTGAAGAAATCATACTTGACCAATTGTAATTCTATCGATTCTCGATTGCCAATTGGCAAAGAAATAGAAATAGCATCTGGAGATGACATTGACAATTTTGCTAGTGCCTTATTATCGAGCTTAAGCAAACTATACTTTGATAATTTGGTTATTTCAGAAATATCAGCTCTTTTTGAGTCAATTGTTAATAGTTCAATTTTTTCAAACTGTCCTTTTTGAGCTTTCACTAGCTCTTTTGGTTCTATAGATTGGCCAAATAAGCCCGTTCCTAGTAAGCAAAATATTAGAATTAAATATTTAAAATTTTTCATGTTGGAAAAGATTGGTTGACAATCGACAGAAAGAAGAATGGGCCTTGATTGAATATCTAACTATTCTATTGAATTCGAAACTAAATTCGAAACTATTAGACACAGCAACGGCCTTGCAAAACACTTCCTTAGACGTGATTGTCATGGTTAAATAATATGACTTTTTAGGTCAAAACTATTAGGATTGTTATTGTGGAAGTGCAAGGGCGTGAGATCTGTAACATTACTTCAACTTCCGATCGTAATGAAAAATAGTAAAGAGGATCTGCAGAATTATCTTAACATCTACAATATATTTATATTTTTTGTTATTAGAACAACGTAATTGATTATTTTTAATAAAAACACTAAATAAACATTTTATTTTGTAATTCAATAATACTCAATACATTGTTCCTTTACGATACAATTAATTCATCTAACTGATACATTTCCTCAAAATATCGAAATATTGATAATCGAAATTATATCAAATTGATAATCGCATGATTAGTTTGTTAACTAATCATTATTCTCGTGATAAGAATTTTAGAATCAGGTTATTTAATTCTTCGGGTTTCTCTTCTTGTATGAAGTGTGTTGCATCTAACAGGTGCACATCTTTATCAGCAATTTTTAGATCTTTTTTTACCTGTTTACTTTGAGGAGACCATTGTAACATTTCGTCATTCAATCCCCACGCAACCATTGTTGGCACATCAAGACTCTGCAGTACACTAGAGTACTCTGGTAGGGCATTACATGTCTGTGTGAAAAAATAATACATCGCCTTTGTCTTGTTTTCAAGTAACGGTTTTTTATATCCTTCTACATCTGCTTTTGTTAGACTATCCTCATTGAGTCCCATATCGAATAGTTTATTCAAAAGGGTTTTGGTCGTTATTCCATTATTATATCCCCACATCGCTATCTTAGCAAAGATGCCTGGTTTCATCCTCATAGGAGGATGAAATCCGTCTTCGTAGATAATCGAATTAAGAATGATAAGCTTGTCTACTTTATCTGGTGATTTACTAAGCAGCTCCCAAGTCCACAATCCTCCCGCATCGTGCATTACATGTGACCAAGAATCTATCTTTAGATGTTCCATAAGAGCAAGTAGCCGAGTCGCATGGTTCTCTCCAGAATATATATCATATCCGTTGGGGCTATCGCTACTGCCAAAACCTAGCATATCTGGAGCGATTACTCGATGTCCCCCGTCGACTAATCCGTCTATCATACGTCGATATAGCCATCCCGAAGATGGTACTCCATGAAGTAATAGAATAACAGGGCCTTCTCCCCTATCTATAAATTTGATTTCCCCATCCGTAGATTTGAAAGATTTTTGAGTATTTCTAAATTCTTCGTAATCCCACATTTTCTCTGAGGGCAAATAGTTACGTCTACTACAACTTGAAATAAGAAATACTGAGATAAGAAGGAGGAAAATTTGTTTCATATAAAATGTCTCTCTTATTTGAGTGAATAAAATTGATCTAATACTGTGTCTTTACCTTCAACATAATCGAACATATTTCCTTTCGGTTCACTTTGTAATTTAGCAAAATTGATTATTTCCTCCGTCATTACTTGTTGTAACCTAGGAATCATGACCTCTTCTGCAAAATCCGTTTTCTCGATTAGTATGAATTTTCGGTTGCTCCCATCTTCGTTATTGATATTCATCACTGCATGCGCGGTAGAACCACTACCGCCAAAAAAATCTAATATAATATCATCATTACCCGAAGCAAACCTTATGATCTTTTGAAGAAGATTAAGCGACTTAGGATTGTGAAATTTCTTTTCGCCAAGCATTTTACTCAGTGCTTTTGTCGAGCCTCGGTTATCCTCATAATAGTAGCCTTTTAGAAGCTCTGTAGCTGTCTCTATCCTTTTTTTAATCTTAGGTATGCCTTTCTCGTCACCCGGCCATAGAACATCACCTCTTTCGTCCGCCTCGCGGAATGTTTTTTCTGGCCACCTATAACCATTGAGTGGTTTTTTACAAACCTTGCCAGTCACTGGATGAATAAGATCCATATCATATCCACCTGATCGTGTATTGGCCGAGTTGCCCGGATAGAAGACCCCTATCGCATCAACGTAACTATAATGTGACACACCAGAAAGGTCTATCTCCCTACTTTTTTTCATGCCATTTATCCAAGCTCTCAATGCTTTTTGAATTATAGATGGATCAACATTTCCAAGTACTTTTTTTATCTCATCATATTGTTTTACAATATGATTTATCTTTTCTGATTTGACCTTCCATTTTTTGAGATTTGACCTTTCTTTTGCATAACACAGTACGTATTCATGTTGATTGGATATCTGCCTAGCATTATTGTCAGATGCCGTTTCCCAGATTATTTCACCAACAAAATTTGATCTTTCAAATATCTCATCACACATCACCTTTAGGTAAGCCATCTCGTTGATATCAATCGATATGAATATAGTACCCGTCTCATGGAGTAACTCCTTAGCGATCTCCAATCTATTTTTCATGAATCGGAGCCATTCATCATGGGCCATACTATCTGAGTATCCAAAGAAAGTCTTTCCTGTATTGTAAGGGGGATCTATGTAGATGAGCTTTAATTTCCCTTTTAAAACGTGATTTAGGGAATGCAGAAGTGGTAAATTATCACCTTTAAATATATAATTCTGATCAAGATTTAATTTGCCAGACTTTTCCAGTCCATCTGGTGTAATTCGTTGCCATTCTCCAATATACTTTTTTTGTTCTATCTGCCTAGCCGCTTCTTCTCCAATTTCTTGGCTCAGGCTATCTGACTTTCCATCAAAGCTAAGTTGGATCATGTTTGATTATTTTTTCTTACTTCTTGTCAAGAAAAAGGGACTTATATCAATGAAACAATGCAATAACAACTATAATCTAACTATGTACGTTCATCGCATCTATCTTTGCTAGAGTCTCATTGCTACTCAGCAGTGTCCTGGCTAACTTTAGATTAAATATCTTTAGGTCGTGCAGGTCTACATTAAAAAGAGGTGATTTATTACTACCATTCGCATTGAGTAACTTAGTATATCCTATTATAAAAGACCAACCTTGTAATGTACTAAAAATAGGGTCGATATGTGGTAGTATACTACCATCTGCCTGCCCCCTAGTAATTTCCTTAGCTGTAAGTTTGAATGGTAAGTTCTGTATATCCTGAAGCTTCATATAATAAAGGCTTTCTTTTGTTGCTTCAGTCAACTTAGTTTGATCTTGTCCTGATGATGTAGACCTAACCAGAGAAAAGTACTCTAAAAGAGTCTCCGAGTATAGAAAATTCTCTTCGCAGAATGTCATAAAGGTTTCAATCAACGATACTACAGAATCTATACCTTTCTTGTTTTTATTATTGTCGAGTGATTTATAATATGCATCGTTAAGTGATTGCAATGCTCGAAAAGTGATCGCCAAATAAAGGTTTTCTTTACTTTGGAAGTAGGAGTATAGGGTTACTTTCGTAATACCGGCCTCCCCTGCAATATCCTCCATCTTAGCATTCTTAAAACCGACAGTTTTAAATACACTTTCGGCAGCTTCGATTATAATATTTTCTTTGATTGTTCTTTTAGTGTCTTTCATATTCACTTCTCATTCTGAGCAATAAGACGCTAAACTAAAAAATTAAACTATTAGTTTAATGTAAGAATCCGAGAAAGGTGTTTCTCAATCTATTACTTTCTTTAATTTAAGCATAGTTATTCAACTTTACTTTTTGCTGAATCGCTGATTTGTTAGAATCGCTGAATCGTTTTATAACGTTGATCAATCATCCATTTTATTTATTTTGAGATATTTCAAAATATGATATTGCAATATACAAATTGTCAAGAATGATGATATTCCGAGACAATAGCATGGAGTCTAATAGGTTAAAATCTATGTTTAAGCCTCCTTCAAAAACAGCTTTTTATCTTTTATTATATCTACTAAATCATCTGGCACCTTATTCTGCCAACCATCTCTGCCATTGCTTATATTTTCGTACACAATAGATGGATCAATGTAGAGCATCTCCTCTTCATATTCTTTAACATCCACAATCTGATCACTATCCACGAGATGTTTATAAAGAAATTTAATTCCTTCTGGTACTGGAAGGTTCTCAATTGTCATAAGTGATTCTCCATCTTCCATAAGGGCAGGATAAGCGTATATCTTAATGTTCCTTGTAAATAGTTCGCCAAACGCAACCAACAATCTTCCATCCTGATTACCGTGATATTTTTCATTTATTATATCAAGCAGCTCTCTTACGCCAATTACAAGTCCTAGTTTTTTGATTTTATAGTCTCCTAAATAATTGATCAGCTTTTGGTGATTACTACAATCAGAAACAATCACTTTATATCCCAAAGCACAAATTAGCTCAGTTCTATCTAAAAAGTCCTGATCATCAATCTCTCCGTTTTCATCTCGTAGATAATCGAGGGTGATTTCAGTGATATCATATGCTCTATCTGGGTCTATGTATTCTTCATTTTTAAATTGTGCAAAACTAGAACGCATCACATCCTGAGTGACCAATGTAGGCGGTCGAAAATTTCCACGCACAACCATCAGTGCTTTCTTGTATAAGAACTCTGACGCATGTACACTATTCTTATTCTCATCAAAAATGGTAACTTCAGTTAGGTCATGCTTTACAAGATATAGAGATAACAATCTATTGTCAACATGCTCAAATACTGGCCCATCTGCACGAATCATATCGATAGTGACTCTCCCTTCTAGTCCTTCTACAAGAGATTTTACCATTTGTTCTGGGTTATCTCTGTAAAAGAAACAAGCATAGATTAGATTGACCCCTAATGCTCCAATTGCTTCTTGTTGTAATTTGTTGTCATTATCATGCATTTTTACATGTATCACCAAATCATTAAATTCAGAACATGGCTTATGCTGGAACCTTACGCCCATCCATCCATTACCTTTGATGGTGCGAGAATAGTTGATCGCCGATACTGTATCAGCAAATACAAAAAATGTAGCCATATGACACATATCACCTAATCGCTCATCCATTAATTTGGATTCATGATTTAGCATCTTGTATAATCGTGATTCACATACATACCGGCCACTATCTTCTTTACCATATATCGCATCAGAAAATTCCTTATCGTATGCAGACATTGTTTTTGCGATAGTCCCCGCTGCCGCTCCTACCTGAAAGAAGTTTCTAGCTACCTCCTGACCAGCGCCAATCTCAGCAAATGTCCCGTAGATCATATTGTTAAGATTGATCTCTAGCGCTTTCTGTTCTGTTTTTAAAACTTTATGTGGATTCTGTTCTTGCATATTTCTTTTTTAACTGGATACCAGTTCATAATGTCACAAAAATAAACAAATATTCAAGTGCCACGGAATCGGATAGAGAAAAGGATGAAATTGACAATAAAAAAAGCCTTCGACAAATCTATATCGAAGGCAAATATTTATATATCTAAATATTCAATCATTCTATTATTAACATTGAATAATCGAAATGTCTATTTATCGAAAAGTGAACCGCTCTAAAAGCAAAGCCTTCTAATAGTAACCTATTTATCTTCTATTAATTCCGGTTGTTCCGCTGTTGGAATTTCTATATCTCCCGTGTACGCTGGCACATACGTTTTGATAGATGCCGTATCATATGGTTCTAAATTAAGAAAAGTCCATGTCTTGCCCTCGTCTGAAGAAGATGCGAGAAAGTATACTTTCTGTGATATCTTAGTCTTACCAATTTTTGTAATAATCGTTTGCGGTAATATCGACTGCAGATCTCTGCCAGCAAACATAAATTTACTTGGTTTTAATGGTTCTATCGATTCATACGCTAGCCCACTTTTTGTAACCATCTCATATGAAGCCTTGGCATTAGTTACCATAATCTCTTTTCCGCCTGCAATTTCTATTACAGAAGGTATCGTCATGTCAACGTATTTATCAAAATCGCCTTTTAAAAATGCTGCATTGAACTGCTTTGCGTCTTGTAGTAATAATTCGACCTGTGATTGGGCGTGAATAGATATTGATATGAAAGTCATAAATAGAATAGAAAAAATACTTTTCATAAGGTCAATTTTTTTTTCTGATTAAATGTTATTACCAAATATTTGCTGTTTCCAACTCTATCTCTTCGCCATAGAACACCTTAGCAGTATCCTCGAAGGACTGAGTATAGTCAGAAACATAAAACTCATTCTTTTTGGTTCTCTCTGGAGCTAATAAATTTTCTTTCAGAAGCAATTCGTAAACAGCATTAGCGACTACATCCGTACTATCCAAAACAGCCACTTTATTATTAAAATAAGCTTCTATTTCTTTTTTGATCAATGGATAGTGAGTGCAGGCCAAAAGAAGCGCATCAATATCTGCAAATTCTTTGCGACCTAAATATGTATCGATCACAGAATGGCTTATTTTTCCTTGATAGAAGCCCTCCTCGATCATTGGTGCTAAAAGTGGAGTCGCCATCGAGTGGACATTCGCTTTTTGCAACTTATGTTTGATCTTGTCTCTATAAATATTAGATCTGATCGTGGCTTTAGTTGCTATTACTCCTATGTTGTTATATTCTTTATCAGTAACTGCACTTACCAGTGGGTCTACTACATTTACAAACAATGTCCTGCCTTCAAAGAAGTCAAGCAATGTACTGTATGCCGCCGAAGACGCACTATTACAGGCAATGACTATCATCTTACAATTCTGATCAAGTAAAAACTTACTGATTTTTAGGCTGTAAAAACGGATTGCGTCCGCAGACTTGTCCCCATAAGGTAGGTGCGCCGTATCACCAAAATATATTAGATGCTCGTTAGGAAGTGTTTTTTGAATAGCATTGGCAACCGTAAGGCCACCAATGCCTGAATCAAATATTCCTATAGATTTACTACGCGAATCCGTAATTTCTGTCATCTGTTTAATTAACGTTCCCCTTCGACAAGCTCAGGGCAAGACTTCGACAAGCTCAGGTTTAGTCTATCTAATTAAAGCCCTAATTTAGCCTTTACCAATGTACTCACATCTGTACCAGGATCTGCATACAATACTAACCCTAAGCTAGAATCGAAGATGTATGTATATCCATTATCAGCAGCTACTTCTTTGATAGCGTTATTGATTTTTGCTTGGATAGGAGATAGAAGTTCCTCACTTTTTTTATAAATTTTCTCCTGACTTGTTTGCTCAAATTGTCCTAGAGCTTGCTCTTCTTGTTGTAGTACAGCTACTTCAGTTTGTTCCTCTTTCGGAGATAATAGACCATCTGCACGTCTTTTTTGTACATCCGCATATTTTGCTTGTAGTCCAGCGATCATTTCTTCGCCTTTCTTTTGTAGTTGCTTCTTAAGTGTCTCTATTTTAGAGTTTGCCTCTTTAACTTCAGGTAACTGACCGATCAATTCTTGAGAATTGATAAATCCGAATTTTTGAGCCTGAACTGATACTGTCATTGCTGCAAATACAAACGTAAAAAGTAGTGATTTGAAAATCTTATTCATAGTATTCTTGTGTTTAAAAAATGTAGTGTCTGTTAATTTATGTTTCGTTTTTTCTATCGAAAGTAAACTCGGGTTTATTTGATTCCCAATCTTTTCTTTACGTCTTCTGTCTTATCATATTCTTCTGTAACGAATAGTAAACCAGCTGCGCCGCCTTTGTCGAATATAAGATCATATCCTCTATCCGCTGCAAAATCCTCTATTGCAGAATATACTTTATCTTGGATTGGCGAAACCATCTCTTGTCTCTTGTTGAATAGATCCCCTTCTGGGCCAAATCTTTTCTTTTGAGTTTCTCTCACTGACGTTTCTGCCGCCATGATTTCGTTTTCTCTTTGCGTTTTTTGCTCTTCATTAAGTAGTACTTGCTCAGCCTGATACTTGTTGTACATCGCTTTGATCTGATCATACTCTTGAGCGATCTCTTGTCTCCATTCCGCCGCAGCCTTGTCTATTTGTTTTTCTGCAGTTTGATAATCAGGGAAGCTACCTAGAACTTCATTGATGTCTACTATGGCAATTCTCTGCGCAGACACAGATAGTGAAAGTAACATTACCATTGAAAATGCTGTAAATAATCTCTTAGTCATGGTATATAATTTTTATAGTTTTCCTTCTACAAGAAGAATGCCACACTGGCAAATAATATTAAAATGAATTGAACGTCAACAAAAACGTTGTAATTGCACATTTTAGGACGGCAAATTTAATATTTCTACTCATCCTACGATACTATAGACTGAGATTGGTTTGTAAAAGTTTCGACTGTTAAGGCCTGAAAAAAGGAAACTTATTTATAAACAACTGATAATAAGCATGATATATATTTATGTGCGTTAATTTTTGAGGTTTTATTAACTAAGTTTTAACTGTGAAAAAATAGACCTCTAATCCAAAAATGGTCTATTGTAGCTTTATTTTTAGCAAAAAGTCGTCTTTTTGAAGTTCTGTATTCTTTTTTATTACTAAAAGGTATAACCGAAAACAAGTAATTTGTACTAAAATGTGATGCAGCTTCGCTGATAATTAATGTTCGAAAAACCAATAAATTTCCAATTAAAATGGAATTAACAGAAATAAATACTCTCACGTAAATCAATATTCTTGAGGTAATTATATAAAGTGTAAACAGTAAGAAACAGTAATGATATTTTTGCAATTCTCTATTCAACGTAAAATTAAGTTGCATAACTTAAAAATAAGTTTTATATTTGATTTATGAAGCGAATGCACACTTTCATATTTGTTGTTCTTGCAGCAGTGTCGGCCATGGCACAGGATATCAGCAGTGATATGAAAGATGCATTTGCCAATCAAGACTATGTCCAAGCTGTTAATTTATCGAAGTCATGTTATGAATCCGATAGCAACAATATTGAATGTCTTAGAATATTAGCAATTGCTGCAAACAAATCAGGAGATCAAGCAACTGCCAAAACATATCTACACATTCTCGAAAAAAAAGACTCAGCGAATACAGACGTATATGTACAATTAGCCAGCATTTATGATCAACAACAACAGCTACCAAAAGCGATCAAATACTATACGATTCTAAACAAAATGCTCCCAGACAACCCTATATACTATAGGAAAAATGCCAATTTATATAAAGGTTATGGAGATCGACTAGAATCATTCCGACTATTTAGCAAGGCAAACAAACTCAATCCTAGAGATGTACTTACGCTTAAAGGTTTGGCAGAATTGGCAATAGGCAATGAGCAAATGTTAATGGCAGATAGCCTAATCACCGTTGCGTTAGAGCTAGATAGTATGGATATTAGAATGAATTATCTATTAGCTAGATCAAAATACAAGCAAAAGCAGTATTATGAAGTTACCGAAGTATTTGATAGAATTAGAGGTCAAGTAGATCTCAGTAGCTATTATAATAAAATGCTGGGGTACTCCTATCTTCAAATTGATTCTATCGATTTGGCGATATCAAAGTTTCAGTTATCCTTAGTGGATGAAAATAATCCTGAAAAACTGCATTACTATCTAGCGACAGCCTATGAAAAGAAAGGCAATATGGATGGTGCTATGGAGCACTACGAAAAAGCCGTAAAAAGTAGTATTAGTCCAGACCTAGATCTTTACCACAGAAATGTGGGACGGTTGTCGCTAAAACAGAACAAGCATAAAAAAGCATTTGAAGCTTACAAGGATGCCTATAAATACGGAGAAGATCCAGTGTTACTATACTACTTAGCTGCCGCTGCTGACAATTACTATAAAGATAAAAGCATTGCAATCGGATATTACAAGAAATACATCAAATCGAACCATAACCATACAGAGTATAAGGATTATGCAGAGAAGCGGGTAAGGTATCTGAAGGAAATAGCACATCAGAAAAAGACATAAACATGTCTTTTTGCGGAATCGTGGAATCAGCCCGAGAATTTTTAATTCTCTACACTGATCAACGCGTTTGCCTTGCAAAACGCTTGATCGCTAGAATTGCAGAATCGCTTTAAGGTGTTGACGAAACGCAGCAGTTAAGCGATTGTGCAGCGAAGCAATTAAGCAGCAAAGAAATAATAAAAGCAGTCGATTAGTCGACAAGTCTAAACTCTAAAAGTCTAAAAAACAATGAAACGACTTACAAAAGCGGAAGAAGAAATCATGCAGATGTTCTGGGACAATGGCCCAAGTACAGTAAGTGGACTAATTGAACACATGAGTCCTCCAAAACCGCCACATAGTAGCATCTCCTCTATTGTCCGTATACTAGAGAAGAAAGAATTTGTGGATCATAAAGCCTATGGCCGCACGTACGAGTACTTCTCTATCATTGAAAAGGAATCTTATTCGAAGTTTTCACTCAAACGATTGGTTAGTAATTACTTCGAAGGAAGTATGAGCGAACTGGT
>CALKXE010000025.1 GCA_938003955.1 uncultured Saprospiraceae bacterium
ATTTTTAATGATTCATTATTGGAAAATGGCTAATTTGCGCTAATATGTTTAATTCTATAATAGACGATATAAAACAAGAGTTTCGTTCAGGGAACATGCTCACCCGATTGATTATTATCAATATTGGGATTTTTATGGTGACAGCACTTGTCAAGGCATTTGCTCCCACTTTTTACGGAAATACTTTTATCCACTGGATAGCACTTCCTTCATCTGGTATGGAGTTCTTGTTCAAGCCGTGGACAATGTTGACGCACATGTTTGTGCATTCTGGATTTTGGCATGTCATATGGAACATGTTGATTTTTTACTGGTTTGGACGAATCGTAGGAGATCTAATTGGTGATAGACATATGCTCCCTATATTTCTATTAGGAGGCCTAGCAGGAGGGGTTGGGGTTTTATTATCCTATCAGATTGTTCCACAGTACATCGGTCAATATGCTATTGGTGCATCAGCCGCTGTTATGGCTCTTGTTATAGTTGCTGGAATCATCAACCCAAATCACGAGATTAGACTAATGTTTCTTGGAATCGTCAAGATCAAATTTATCATTCTATTTATCATATTCATGGATTTGATAGGTATTGGGAATAAAGACAATACGGGTGGCCATATTGCTCATATATTTGGCATGTTAATGGGTTGGTTTTATATGGTACAGCTTGGAAAAGGAAATGATCTTGGCAGTATGGTCAATAACTTTGTTTATAAAATAACGGGACTATTTGACGGAAATAGAAAGCCATCAAAGAAAAAATCACCTCTAAAGGTCAAGTTCAAGTCTGATAAGATCAAAACCATGGCAGAACGTAGAAAAGATGCCAACGTTAGCTCCCAAGAACAAGTAGATCAAATACTAGATAAAATCAAACAAAAAGGATATGACAGCTTGAGTGACGCCGAGAAAGATGTACTCTTTAAAGCCAGTAAAAAGTAATTTTTGAAATTTATAAAAAGATCCATCTTTGCACTTAACATAGTGCTTATCATCGGTTTGCTACTTGCTTACCTGAGTCCTTATTTCAATCCTAATGACTATTGGATATTCTCGATGTTTGGACTATTTTATCCTGTATTATTATTCGCTAATATTGCGATGGTTCTATTTTGGATGATTGTAGAGTTTAAATATTTATTCGCATCATTGATTACTATATTCATAGGCTGGTCTCACTTGCAAGGATTTGTAAACTTCAGTGCACTAAGTAACGAACCAGGCGATCTTACCGTCATGACATACAACGCCAACTTCTTCTACTCTGTCCAAAAAGGCTCAAAAAAGAAAGTAAATAAAAAACGGAAAGACGTAGCTTCTTTTTTCTCTAATCATAAGGATGTAGATGTATTCTGCCTTCAAGAGTCATCAAAATTCTCGAAGGATATATTGAAAAACTTGTTTCCCGAATACCATGTACATGAAATTCCGAAACGAGCTACGTTTATCATATCAAGATATCCAATTATAAGCAATGGAGATATAGACTTCGGTACAATTACTAACTCTTGCATATGGGCAGACATCAAAACTCCATCTGGCAAAGTAAGAATCTATACAGCCCACCTACAATCCAATAAAGTCTCGTCTGATGCAGTTGTTGTTCTTGATAATGCAAATCTCCAAGAAAAGAAGACATGGAACGGGATTCGAGGAATCCTCAATAAATACAGCCAAACAAGCAGAAAACGGGCTAAGCAGGCCCAAATGATAGCGGATCATGCGGCAAAATGTGCACACAAAACAATCATTGCCGGAGATGTAAACGACCCTCCTACATCATATACATACAGTAGATTGTGTGGTGACTTCCAAGATTCATTTGTTGCTGCAGGTTCGGGTATAGGCACAACATACGCTGGTAGAATTCCAATGCTAAGAATTGACTACATCTTTGCTGACAATGACTTTGAGGTAGAATCAATTGAGGTACTACAAGAAGATTATTCAGATCATTATCCTGTGAAAGGAGTGTATAGTTTTGTAGAGGAATAGAATATATTTTGTGATAATATTCGCCATAATTCTCTTTCTCCTGTTTCTTTCCAATACTTGAAAATATTATCCCTAGACCAATAATTCTAACATCAATATTGCCGCAAATCAGGTATGATAGTGGCTGTTTGTGGTGTAGATTCAATATAATCACCTAAGTCCGCAACATACTACATATACGATTCTTTCCTTGCTAAAAGCATCCAAAACCACCTAAATCAGCCTAAGAAAAAAAGACATGAACCATGATCAATCTAATGATAAAACAATAATTTAGCTAGATGAAAACTCTAAAATATTTTGTGCCGATATTCATACCATTTCTGATCATGGTAATTGTCAATGAATACGCTAGACCAGGTCTCCCTGGATATCATAATACTAAGTACGATGCCTACGGAATGAACCCGAATACGCCAAAAGAAAATACATGCACTTGGACAGGGTTTTTCAATACAAAATATTGCAAAGATCATCATGTAAAATATTTGAATAATTATTATGAAATTATAGATCCTATCTATTTTGGTATGATCAAACTACTGCACAGAACTGGAAATTATGCGGCAGGTAACATCATTTTCATGGTCATTCTATGGCCAGCAATTATGTACTTTTTACTAATCAGGATCATTATGCTTCGCAAACAGCTAAAGAATGGATAAACTAAGCGCAATTGGCAAGTGGATTTTTATGTATTGTACTGATTTCATAATCAATGTGGCAAACCTTACGGATACAAGCTACTATGAAGTAAATGCTTTTATTTTCGTGTTTTTGTGGCCGATTGTCACAGCGGGATTGTTGCTGTATTATATCTATTTGGTGATAAAGGTAAAACAGCGCCGTATAAAAGGCTCAATATAAATCAATCGGTATATATTTCCATAAATGTTGAAATCATATAGTTTTGAATAGTCTAGTTGTATGCTCAAAACACCATTTCACACTCTACGCACACAATTGCCACTCTTTTTACTCCATTTTTTTCATAAAAGCAATAACTTAGCTCTTCGAAATCATTTTAGATGGTATCAAACAATTTAAGAAAGTATAATACAACATGGATCAGGACCAAACTGTAGATAAATCCTCTAAAAATAAAAAATGGCTTAGGATCGCTAAATTCACAATGTGGACCTTAGCTATTGCTTTTGTAGCCAGTATGTTTTACTTGTTCATTAGTATTAACAAAGGAGATCTTCCCACTTTCGAGCAATTAGAAAATCCAGAGTATGATCTTGCATCCGTTATTTATGATGCAAATAAAGTACCATTCGGAAAATACTTTGTAGAAAATAGAGAGACCATAAAGTTCGATGAATTATCACCAAATGTATTGAATGCATTAATATCTACGGAGGACGAGCGGTTTTTTGAGCATTCGGGAATTGATGTGATGGCATTATTTAGAGTTGCATTCAAGACTGTACTCCTGCAGCAAGAAAGCCAAGGAGGAGGATCTACTATATCTCAACAATTAGCAAAGTTACTATTCGAAAGGCCAAGTACACGTGGAATGGGTAAGATCAAGCGATCAATGGTCCTCGTAGAAACTAAGCTAAAAGAATGGATCACAGCAGTAAAAATAGAACAACGTTATACCAAGGAAGAGATTATTGCAATGTATCTCAATAAGTTCGAATTTATCAATGGAGCACATGGTATAGAAGCTGCGGCCCAGACATATTTTAGTAAGAACCAAAAAGACCTTGCTCCAGATGAGGCTGCAGTATTAGTCGGAATGCTACAAAATCCAAGTTTATACAATCCTAGAAGATTTCCTGAAAAATCAGAAAAAAGAAGAAATACAGTACTCTATCAGATGTATAAGTCTGATAAGATTACAAGTGAAGAGCGAGACAGTCTTTCAAAAAAGAAAATCATCATGGATGACTTCGAGCGGAAGACCATGAGTGAAGGACCAGCGCCGTATTTCAGAAGTGAATTGACAAAGTGGCTTAGAGATCTATTTAAAGAAAAGGAGATTAAAAAATCTGACGGTACAGATTATAACATCTATACTGACGGTCTAAAAATATACACAACTATTGATCTAAGCTATCAGCGAAATGCTGAAGAAGCAATGCAAGAACATATGAAGTGGAACCAAGAGAGATTTTGGAGAACTTGGAAATATAAAGATCCATGGACATTTGAAGCGGATGAATACCAATTAAAAATCCGAGCTGAAATATTAGAAAAAAGAACCAAATCTTCTGATAGATATCAATCGATGAGAGAAAGGTATCTTGGTGAAATAATTAGTAAAGTCAGAACAAAAGAAGCTGATATGCCGCTTAACGATCCTGCCATAAAAGCATTGGTAAGAATTGATAATAGTAAAAGCAGTTTCTCTACAGAAATAGAAGGCGGTTATCTAAAGAAGGAATATCAGAAAAACTATGAATCATTCCTCAAAACAAATGGCTGGAATCAATTAAATGAAAAATGGAATGAACTAGTACCTGTTTACGAAGCGGTATTTGATCAAGAAGTACAGATGAAAGTATTCGACTATGAGAATGGAGAAGTAGATACGCTCATGTCACCTTTTGATAGCGTCCGATATCATAACCAACATCTCCAAGGTAGTCTAATGTCTGTAGATCCTTCTACAGGGTATATAAAAGCATGGGTAGGTGGAATCAATCACAAGTACTTCAAGTATGACCATGTAAACAGTAGAAGGGCTGTTGGATCTACGATCAAGCCATTTGTATATACAACAGCTATATCTTTGATGGGATTTTCTCCATGTGAAACATTTGACGACATACAATATACAATAGCTCCTGGGGATGCTAGTTTTAATCTTCTTGACGAATGGTCACCAGCTAATGCCAATGGAGAATTCACAGGTAACAAATATAACCTCTATCACGGTCTTCTGTACTCCAAGAATTCAATCACTGTTCGATTGGTTAAGGAAATGGGAAATGTAAGAGTTGTAAAAGAATTACTTCGAAATGTTGGAATTGATACGGAAGAAAAAATAGGCAATGGCCAGATTGCAGTACCAGAACTGCCTAGTATAAGTTTGGGAGCAGTAGATCTTACGCTGTACGATATGGTAGGTGCATATACTACTTTTGCCAATAATGGGACTTATACAGAACCAATCTTTATCACAAGAATTGAAGATAAAAATGGTCGAATCATCTACACAGGTGTACCGAAACGACAATCCGCTATCAATCCTCTGCACAACTCTGTAATGGTAGATATGCTTCAAAATAACGTTGGTGGCAAGTATGGAATGGGATTAAAATCAAAGGTCGGCGGTAAGACAGGAACAACCAACGATTACTCGGATGGATGGTTCATGGGTATCACGCCAGATCTAGTGACTGGAGTATGGACTGGTGGAGACGACAAATGGATTCGGTTCCTTACACTTAATGATGGCCAAGGATATGTAATGGCTAGGCCAATATTCGAAAAATTCATGAGAAAATTAGAAGCTGACACGACCGCCGTATTTAATACAGAGGCCGAATTTGCGCTGCCTCCAGCTGGATTTTATAGTCTTATTGATTGTGAGAAATATAAGTCTGTAGATGCAGAAGTAGAACAAGATCAAATACAACAATCTAAGAATCAACGTGACGAATTCGAAGAGGAATTTGATGAGTTTGAAGATGAAGATGAAGAGGAAGATGAAGAGGAATTTGATGAGGAATTTTAGATTATTCTCTTTACCTAAATTATAGTATTGCATTAAGCAAGAAATAAACAACCATACAACCACAACCCTACCCCCAAATTACCGTTATTTGCATTACTGAAGAACTGTGACGAATCGGATAACAGTATTGATTACTAAAAAACAATCAACACTGTTATTTATCACTAAAATAAACAAATGCATAAAGCTATAATCCTTACCATCGGTGATGAACTTTTAATAGGACAAACTATTGACACCAATTCTGCATGGATGGGTGGGGAACTCAATAAATTGGGTATTCATATAGAGGAGAAAATCGCAATACAAGATACTAAAGACGGGATTATCTCTGGTATCGAACGTGCGATGGCCAAAGGTGATATTATTCTAATTACGGGAGGGCTAGGTCCAACAAAAGATGATATTACAAAAAAAGTAATGGCAGACCACTTTGGAATGGGGATGAGATTCGACGATCCCACATGGGAGCGAATAGAGGGATTGTTCGCAAGATGGGGTCGATCTACGACGCCGGCTCACAAAGAACAATGTTATATGCCGGATGGGGCTCAAATCTTAGAAAATAAAATGGGAACCGCCCCTGGAATGTTATTCGAGGTAGATGGTAAGATTCTCATAAGTATGCCTGGCGTTCCATATGAAATGAAGTATATCATGGAAAACAGTGTACTTCCAATGATTAAGGAAAAATATACTGACCGATCGATTGTCCACCATACCATCCTCACAGCTGGAGAAGGGGAATCTAGAATAGCTGCCCAAATTGACGACATTCTTAACTTATTACCAGATCATATAAGTATAGCATATCTGCCTAATCTTGGCACAGTTAAATTAAGACTTACCGCAACTGGAACTAACGAAGATAGCCTACAAAATGAAGTAGAAAAATATGGCGCACAGATCGAAAACATCCTTGGAGATCTGGTTTACGGCCATGGTAAAGAAACTCTTGCGTCAGTAATAGGTAAAATTGCTCTTGAGAAAAAATTAAAAATCGGAACTGCAGAATCATGTACTGGTGGTCTAGTTGCTAGTAAAATAGTAACTGTGCCCGGATCTTCCGCTTACTTTGAGGGATCAGTAGTGACGTATTCTTATAAGCTAAAAGAGACTTTACTAAAGGTTAAAAAAGACACACTGAACACTGTAGGCGCAGTAAGTGAAGAGACTGTAAGAGAGATGGTTACTGGAGCAATTGACCATTTAGGAGTTGATATTGCAGTCGCTATTTCTGGTATAGCTGGACCTAGTGGAGGAACAGAAGACAAACCCGTAGGTACAGTATGGATAGCTTGTGGAAATAAGACAGAAACTGTTACTTTAAGAATACAAGCAGGCAAGGATCGTCAAAAAAACATCGAATATGCAAGCAATTATGCAATGAATGTATTGAGAAAATTTTTATTGGCTCAATAACTATGTTAATTTTGCAGGACCTAATCAAATAATAATTGTCGATTCAAAGCAGTAAATAACTCGATTGATCGGCATTAAACTTATAAAAGAACCATACCATATGGCTAAAGTAGAATTAATAATGCCTAAAATGGGCGAAAGTATTACAGAAGCAACGATCCTTAAATGGGTAAAAAATGTAGGTGATACTATAGAATTAGATGAAACAATATTAGAGATTGCTACTGACAAAGTGGATTCTGATATCCCTTCTCCTGTTGCTGGTACTCTTATCGAGATACTATTCAACGAAGATGATGTAGTCGAAGTAGGAAAAACAATAGCAATCTTAGCGACAGAAGGAGAGAGTGTATCACCAAGTCCTGCAACAGTTGAGAAAGCTGAAGCTCCGAAGGCATCAGCTACAGAAAAAGCTGCACCTTCGAAAGTACCTTTCACACCTGAACCAGCTTCAGTTGCAATACCAGTAAGTGCATCTAGCACTGATCGGTTCTACAGTCCATTGGTGAAAAACATAGCTAAACAGGAAAATATCTCAGTTGCAGAATTAGATACTATTCCAGGTTCTGGATCAAGTGGGCGTGTCACTAAAAAAGATATTTTAGGATATGTTGCCAACAGATCTTCAGCACCAGCAGCGCAAGCAATAGCTACCTCGCCCGCAGCTCAATCTAGTGTACCCGCAGCGACACCAGCTAAATCGTCGAGTGCCGCGACTCATACTAGCGGAGGACACGAGATCATCGAGATGGACAGAATGCGAAAAATGATCGCTGATCACATGGTGATGAGTAAGCATACATCTCCACACGTTACCTCTTTCGTAGAGGCGGACGTTACTGAATTAGTAAACTGGAGAAATAAAATCAAAGGAGAATTTCAAAAGAAGCATGGTGAGAAAATTACATTCACGCCAATATTTATGGAAGCTGTAGCTAAGGCTATTAATGATTTCCCATTGATCAATGTTTCTATTGATGGTACAAATATCATTAAGAAAAAAGATATCAATATAGGTATGGCAGCAGCTCTACCTTCTGGTAATCTGATCGTTCCTGTAATCAAGAACGCGGATCAGTTAAACTTAGTAGGACTTACTAAGAAAGTAAACGATCTAGCGGGAAGAGCAAGAGGAAATAAACTCAAACCAGATGATGTTCAAGGTGGAACATTTACATTGACTAATGTAGGGACTTTTGGAAATGTGATGGGCACACCTATCATTAATCAACCACAAGTAGCTATTATGGCTGTGGGTGCAATCAAGAAAAAACCTGCAGTCTTAGAGACTGAGCACGGTGATGTAATCGCTATTCGGCACATGATGTTTTTATCATTGTCTTATGACCATAGAGTTGTAGATGGATTCTTAGGAGGATCATTTTTAAGAAAAGTAGCGGATTATCTCGAAAGTTTTGACACTGCACAATCATTCTAATCAACAATTTATTTACTGATGAGACATTTGATTTTCCTTTCTGTAATTGTATTTTTTGCATCTATCAATATTGGTAGCTGTCAAAAAGGTATAGCCAAACAAGCCAATAAGTTTCTAAAAGCTGAGAAATATGAAGAAGCTTTGGCGCTATATGATCAAGTAGAAAAAATCAATCAAGACAAGCACCTCCTATTCAAAAGAGGTGTGGCTAATTTTCATACTAGAAACGCTGATGATGCAGTCAGAGATTTCACCTTAGCGAGAAGGCTTGGATATGAAGAAAATGAAATCTATTTGTATGCGGCTAAGGCTTTACATAGTAGAGGCTCATATTTGGATGCCGCTCAATTTTACAAAAACTATCTTCGATATCTAGATGATAAGAAGAAAGAATATGTAATTATCGAAAAGATCAAACAATGCATGTTTGCTTATAATAATCAGTATAATGACCAACTAGCATTTATTGAAAACCTAGGATCAAGTGTAAATACAGAATATGATGAGCTAAATCCTGTACAGAGTCCCACCTCACAAAATAAGTATTACTTTTCTTCCAATAGATCAGGATCAAATGGTGGATTAAGAAATAAAGAAGGATATAAAGATGAGATCTATGGAAAATATTCCTCGGACATGTATGCGATTGAATTAGAAAATGGGAATTGGACTTCAGTAAGCTCATTTCATCCAATTCTAAATGGACCAAAACATGACCTCATTCAGGGTTTTAATCCGAATGGATCTGTACTTTACTTTATAAAAACACAATCTGGAAACGCTGGCGAAATATATGCGGACACATTTTCTGTTGATAAAGATCCAGAAGCTTTTCCAAAATTATTAAGAACTCCAATCATAAGTGAATTGGGAGATAAGGACATGAAGGTCTTTAATGATCAGACGATTATTTTCTCAAGCAAGAGAGCTGGAGGATTTGGTGGTTATGATATATATGTGACTTATTTGGAAAACGACGTTTGGACCGTTCCTACTAACCTAGGCCCCGAGATCAATAGTCAGTATGATGAGACAGCACCATTCTTAACAAAGAGTGGAAAAAAACTCTTCTTTAGTTCTGATAGAATCGAAGGTTTTGGTGGTTTTGATATTTTTGAAGCTACTTATTCATCTGAGACCTCTGCTTGGCTACCTGTTCAAAATATTGGGATACCAATCAATTCTTCGATGAATGAAAGCAACTTTAGTCTATCATCAGATGGTATGACAGCTATTTTTTCATCTAATAGAATCGGTACACTAGGTGGTTATGATCTATACTTAGCTTACTATAAAGATCAGGTAATGGATCAACTAATGTATACAGAGAATTTACCATTCATTCAATATATTCAAGATACTGTGGTCACTGAAGTAGTATCTGAAGTTACTCCTGAAACCAATAAAGAGAATGGACTTTCTGATACGCCAATTATCAAAAAAGACTTTTATAATGAGCCACTGTACTATGGCAGTGATGAGATAATCATCAGCTCTGCAAACAAGTCAAAGTTGAACCAGATCAAAAACACCTTAACTGTATTTCCTGAAGTTTCAGTTGTTCTTTCGGGGCACTCTATTGCGGAAGGAATGAGAGAATTTGATCTATACTTTTCAATAAAAAGAGCAGAAAAAGCCGCTGAATATCTCATGCAAAATGGGATAGATATAAAAAGGATTAAAGTACGTGGTCTAGGATCTAACTTCCCACACACTAAACACAATACAACAGGTAGCAATCGTCTTGCGGAAAAAAACAATCGTAGAATCGATGTCTCATTTATAAAAGTACCAACGAACAGACTCAATGTAGTCAATGAAATGCCATCAGTGGCCGATGCTATGAGAGATGGTGCTTCGGATGAATACTATGATATACTGAAAGGGCTTGCTTACAAAATCGAAGTTGCAAAGACTAAGCAGATGTATAAGGGAGATGTAATACGTCAATATGAAAGTGGTGTTGTGGAGAAGGAAATGGCCGATTCTGACTATACATACACCGTTGGTATTTTCGATACTTACTATAATGCAAAACGGATGAAAAGTGTTCTTCTTCGAAGTGGTCTAAACGACGCCAATGTCATTCCTTATATGAATGATGTACAATTAAACAAAGAACAAGTCGAATCGTTGAAGGATGTATATCCTGATTTAGGTGAATTCTTGAGATTTGAAAAGTAAGAATAAAATACACAAGAAGATTTCAAGAACCTAGGCTTTGACTTTTTATTTGAAATGATTAGATTGTTATTCTTTAATCTGTCCTGAACACCGTTTTGATGTTCAGGAAACGGATCTGTTTCAGACTCTATATAATGATTAGAGAAGTATTATATTATAACGTTCGTTAAGCTCATTCCAATTAGTTCTATATCATAAATATTATGCTAAAATCACTGGCTTAATCAAATTCCTTCCGCTTGGCAAGCATACATTGTATTGAATATTTAAACAACTAGATAATTCAATAATTGATAAACTCAACAACTCAACAATTCTACTTACCTTTGCGCCTTCAAATTTTAATACTTGTAAAACATTACCAACATGTATAGATCGCATAATTGTGGAGAATTAAGAATGGACCACGTCGGACAAGAAGTAACTTTAAGTGGCTGGGTACAAATCGGAAGAGATCTTGGAGGAATGACTTTCGTGGATCTTAGAGACAGATACGGAATCACTCAATTAGCATTCAATATGGATGATAATGCTGATCTATGTATGCAAGCGCGTAAGCTTGGTAGAGAGTTCGTAGTAACTGCATCTGGTAAAGTAAGAGAAAGATCAAGTAAAAATCCTGATAGACCAACTGGTAATATCGAGATCGAGGTTACTTCACTGAAAGTACTTAACGCTGCAAAGACTCCTCCATTCACAATCACAGAAGAGACAGATGGTGGTGATGACTTAAGGATGAAATACCGGTACTTAGACATCAGAAGAGATGCAATCAAGGATAATTTGATCTTCAGAAGTAAACTAGGTTTAGAAACAAGAAAGTATTTATCCGGTGATGGATTCATCGAAATAGAAACTCCGTTCTTGATTAAGAGTACGCCTGAAGGAGCGAGAGATTTCGTAGTGCCTTCAAGGTTAAACCCTGGTCAATTCTATGCACTTCCTCAGTCTCCTCAGACATTCAAGCAGATCTTAATGGTCGGTGGTATGGATAAGTATTTCCAGATCGTGAAATGTTTCAGAGATGAAGATCTGAGAGCAGACAGACAACCAGAATTCACACAGATAGATTGCGAGATGTCATTTGTTACGATCGAGGACATCCTTAACACATTCGAAGGATTGACTAAGCACTTGTTCAAACATACATTGGATATCGAACTAGGTGACTTCCCGAGAATGGACTATGATGAAGCATTGAAGAGATACGGATCAGATAAGCCTGACCTTAGATTCGACATGGAATTCATAGAGTTGAATGATGTAGCGCAGAATGCAGGTTTCGCAGTATTTGATGATGCAGAATTAGTAGTAGGTATCTGTGCAGAAGGGATAGCAGAAGATTATTCTAACAAGGATATGAAAAAGCTTACTGAGTGGATGCAAAGACCTCAAATCGGTGCTAAAGGATTAGTATATGTGAAGTTCCAAGCAGACGGAAGTATCAAGTCTACTGTAGGTAAGTTCTTCGATGATGAGAAATTAAGAACTTGGGGAGAGAAGTTCGGAGCTAAGCCAGGTGATGTATTATTCATCATGTCAGGTGAAGCAGAGAAAACAAGAAAACAACTAAGTGAACTACGTCTAGAAATGGGCCGTAGATTAGGATTGATGAAAAAAGGAGACTTCAAGCCTCTATGGGTAATTGACTTTCCGTTATTAGAGTGGGATGAAGAATCAGAAAGATTCCACGCGATGCATCACCCGTTCACCTCTCCAAAACAGGATGAAATAGGCAAAATGCTGACTGGTGATCATGAAACTATGAAATCTCTAAAAGCAGATGCTTATGATCTAGTAATCAACGGTGCAGAAATCGGTGGAGGATCAATCAGAATCCACGATAGAGAACTACAATCAAAGAACTTCGATCTTCTCGGATTTACAAAAGAAGAAGCTGAAGAGCAATTCGGATTCTTGATGGGCGCATTCGAATATGGAGCACCTCCACATGGTGGACTAGCATTCGGATTCGATAGATTATGTGCTGTCATGAACGGTCAATCAAGTATCAGAGACTTCATAGCATTCCCTAAGAATAACCAAGGAAGAGATATGATGATCGATGCTCCAAGTCCTGTAGATGAAACTCAATTAAAAGAATTGAGATTGGAATTGGGTGAGATTGCGGAGAAAGGAGAGTAAATAAAACAAATCAATATATAAACGCCGCTAAATTTTTGAAAGAGAGTTTAGCGGTTTTTTTTGATTATTTTTCATCAAACCAACAAACGCTCCACCCCAAGCCGCCACTCCCCAAAATGATCAACCATGGGGTTTTGGTTATTTTTATGATTCACAATGTTTAAAAACAACCCGTCCTTAGGTTCGAAGAAGTTTCTATAATGACTTCTACCATGGGTAGTTATTATATTGAATTCAACTTCTAGTTTTTTTATTAATGATGAATGCCAGCTATCGCTCACAAATGACCATACATATGTTGCATGGGTATCAATCAACTCCCAGATCATATGTATCATCTCTTCTCCTATTATCGTAAATACAAATCCAAATTGTGG
>CALKXE010000026.1 GCA_938003955.1 uncultured Saprospiraceae bacterium
AAATGACTGAAGAAATTAAACACATAGAGACTTTTAAAGTACTCGCACAAGGAAATGGTTGGCCTACTAAAGTAAATGTAGTAGATACAGAATGGGATATCCAAGTAGATGAACCTACTGAAGATGGAGGAAATAATAGTGGACCTAATCCAATGCAATTCTTTACAGCTTCTCTCGCTGCATGCCAAAACGAACAAGCTCAGGTAGTCGCGGAGGAACTAGAGTTAGAAATTAACGCTATCAATATTGATTTAGAAGTAGATCTAGATTTATCTGGTTTCATGGGTATGGCTGATCATTCAAATGGAAGTTACAAATCTGTAAGAATAAGTGCTAAAGTGAACGGCAGCGTAACCAAAGAACAAGTTCTAGAACTAGGCAAGAAAGTAGATGCTAGGTGCCCTATATTGGCTTTATTGAGATCGAGTGGAGCTGAGATAAATAGTGCATGGGATGTGAGCTAATAAAGGTGCTTTTCTAAAAAAAATGGACTACACTGTTACTGTGTAGTCCTTTTCTTATTGAATAAACTAATGGGCATAATACTAATATAAAATTAGTATGTATTCTGTATGATAAAAATGTGTAATTTGAGGGGATTCGATGAAGCTTTATTTGTCCAAGCAGAATTGGTATAAATCAAAATTATGTATAATAAAGAAATAGAAACGTTACCGTTAGATAAATTGAGAAAGCTACAAAATGAACGGTTGACGAATTTGGTAGAACGAGTTTATACCAAGGTTCCATTTTACAAAAAGCAATTTGATGAAGCTGGTCTAAAAACTTCTGACATCAAAGGTGTACTGGATCTACATAAAATTCCTTTCACAAAGAAAACGGATCTCAGAGATAATTATCCCTTTGACATGTTCGCTGTGCCTATGGATGATGTTGTCAGAATTCATGCATCTAGTGGTACGACAGGTCGGCCAACAGTAGTCGGATATAATAGCCACGATTTAGGTGTGTTTGATGAAGTTGTTGCTCGTTCGTTAGTTGCTGGAGGTGCCACTTCTAAAATGAAAATGCACAATGCATATGGCTATGGTCTATTTACGGGCGGATTGGGTATTCATAGTGGCGCAACTAAGCTAGGAATGGCTGTAGTTCCCATATCAGGCGGAATGACCGAAAGGCAGTTGATGCTATTACAAGACTTCCAGCCTGAAGTGATTTGCTGTACGCCTTCTTATGCTCAAACACTAGGCGAAGAAATGCAAAAGCGAGGTATCACTCACGATGACATTAATCTAAAATATGCTATTCTAGGAGCAGAGCCTTGGACAGAAGCTATACGAACTCAAGTGGAAGGCTTACTGAATGTAACGGCAACCAACATCTATGGATTGAGTGAAATCATAGGACCTGGAGTATCACAAGAAGATTACGAAGAAAAAGGAACCGGTAGCTACATCTGGGAAGATCACTTCTATCCAGAGATTGTCGATAGAGATACTGGAGAGCCTCTACCCTATGGTAAGGAAGGTGTTTTAGTTTTTACGACCTTGACTAAGGAAGCATTGCCAATAATGCGATACTGGACGAACGACATCTGCAGTATTGATTACGATAGCGGTGCAAAAAGAACCCACATCAAAATGAGTTCTATCAAAGGCCGCTCTGATGATATGTTGATCATCCGAGGGGTGAATCTATTTCATACTCAAGTGGAAGCACTACTAGAAGGAATGGAGCATTTGGCACCATGCTACCAACTGATCGTTACCCGTGAAGGCACCATGGATAGAGTAAAATTGAATATAGAAATCACAAAAGAACTA
This sequence comes from uncultured Saprospiraceae bacterium, assembly GCA_938003955.1. GTDB lineage: Bacteria > Bacteroidota > Bacteroidia > Chitinophagales > Saprospiraceae > CAJXUU01. Next base: position 1,785 of record CALKXE010000026.1, read on the forward strand.
CAAGATAACATCGACGGTGACCTAGCTAATAATGATACGATCAAAAACCTGACAGGGAAATTAAGCAAGAAGATAAAGGATAATATTGGTCTAAGTATGAAAGTAGAATTGATGGCGTGTGATACGATTCCTAGAAGTGCTGGAGGGAAGTTGAGTCGTATTGTGGATTGTAGGGAGTTGGGGTGATGGATGGCGGACATTGTGTCTACTCATCGATCAAAGCCAGGTTCTATAAATTGGAAAATCAATAGCCAAGGAGAAAGTAACGCAACAAAAAATAATATATAAACAACTATCTGTTTATAGTTAAGTCTAAGTTTTTTATCATCCTTTAGGTTATTGAAGTATTTTATTTTATTCAAATTATATCTACTTTCAAGTAGCCAATTCACAAATAAAACAATACATATTATAAGAATAATTTGAATAATTCTTGATATCTCATAATCAATAAAATAATTAATAACAACCAGCGAAGGTGAAATAAGTGCGACTGTTGATATACCTACAATTGTATAATTAGTATATGTTAATTTATTGTCAGGGTCTTTATAGATTTTTTCAATAAAACGATATATAGCAAAATAAAAGTGGTCAAAAAAACTAAATTCTTTTATTATCATAAGTTCTCTATTTCGGGGTTTAGATGCACCTCTGATTTGGATGGATGTGTACATGGGCGATAATGAGACTTCGTCTTGGTCTATAACTTATAAACATACCATCTTATAAATAGTAATATACCAAAAAGAGTCCAACAAATTAATGTTAAACTCTTTTTAGTAGTCTTGGAGCAAAGCTTTGCCGCATCATATTAATGATAAATCATGCATCTTCTGTAGCATCACCATTCAATGTTTATAAATTAATTTCAACTCAATTGCATTGGTACATCCATCAATAGCACTTTAGCATCTTTCGTTGCTTTGATTGATATTTTTTCTGTATCCCAGATTCCGAATCCATCTCTCTTGTTTAGCGCTTGTCCCTCTATCTCCACTTCTCCTTCTAATACGAATGCATACACACCATTACCACTAACTTTAATAGCGTACGTTTCTTCACACCCAGGCTCGAAATTACCGAGATGGAACCAAGCATTTTGATGTACCCATACACCTTCATCTTCGGTATTAGGTGATAATATTTGTTGGAATTTGTTGGTAGAATGCTCAGCCTCCAATGTTATCTGATCATATCGAGGAGTGACGTTCTTTTTATTTGGGAACATCCATATCTGAAGGAAACGAACCTCATCAGACGCATTTTTATTTTTCTCACTATGTTGTATTCCAGTACCAGCACTCATCACTTGGACATCGCCTTGTTTGATGACAGTCATGTTACCCATGTTATCTTTGTGTTCTAGGTCACCTTGCAGTGGTATAGAAATGATCTCCATGTTGTCATGTGGGTGTGTACTAAATCCTCTTCCGCCGGCAACTATATCATCATTCAAGACACGAAGAACACCGAAATTCATTCTTTCAGGATTGTGATAATTAGCAAAACTGAATGAATGGTGAGAATCTAACCAACCGTGGTTTGCATGTCCTCTACTACTTGCTTTGTGTAATACTGATTTCATTGTCTTTATTTCTTCATTTGGTAAATGATTGAATCCAACTCGCTCCAATAATCTGTCATAGGTAGAATTTTCTACTTTATCATTATTTGCACTAAGTGCAGAAGCTCCAGTTGCCACTCCAACTGTACTTAATAGTGATTTTTTTATAAAATTCTTTCTATTCATTAGTATCAGATTTAATTTTCTGCGTCATTGTACCTGATGCAAAGATAAGTGTGGTTTCATTCAAAAAGGATTAAACAATTGTAAAACGTATAATATCAATTTTGGTTTGCTAAAATTGATATCAAACCAAAAAGAGATAAATAAAATTAATTCCTAAGCTCCTTAGTAGTATGGAACTAGGAAGTGAACTTTATGTATATTAAATCCAAGTGCAATATCAATAGCCATCCCCAATGACTAATTAACTATCAGGAATTGATCGCTTATTCTAATGTTTAGTTAACTTTTTCTCCTTGCAAATATGTGTCTACAACCGTAGTTCCCGATATTGTATTAGGATCTACTTCCATGATATTTTGACTAAGGACAATAAAATCAGCTTCTTTTCCAACTTCAAGTGAACCAAGCTTATCTTCATGCCTCATAACATAGGCTGCATTAATCGTATATGCTTTGATGGCATCACCGATTGAAATCTCTTGCGGCACTCTAGTTACGGCATTCTGCATACCTACAAATGGATTGAGCGTACTTACATCCCAGTCACTACTAAGTGTAAGTCTCGCACCATTTGCACTAAGTGATTTAATAGGAACAATATTCTGCGCAAGAGTTTCTTCGATAAAATCATGATTCTCAGACCAATGATCAGGATTAGTAAAATCTCCAGCTACTTGACAATCTGCAGTTACATTTAGATTCTCAAATCTAGGATAATCAGCTGGGTCGACAAATTCACAATGTGTGATTCTATGACGACCTGAAGAAGATCCAGCGTTCTCAATAGCATTGAGGGCTTCATGAATCCCTCTGTCTCCTATTGCATGAATATGGAAATCATAACCAATTGGCTCTAGTTCTCTAATATATAGTTCGAGCCTTTCTTGTGTCACATAATTGACTCCATTATTAGTCGCCCCACCAAAAAGATCGATCTTATAATCTCCATGAATGGCTGCAGTGGTGTTGGGTATGATTCCATCGATATATACTTTAACCTGATTGCTTCTTAACAAATCAGAATCATCACTTTCGTATAGTGATTTTATTGTTGCAATTTGAGTATTATCTTCTTCTGTTGGGTATATCCAAATACCAAGACTCATCCTTGCTGTTAGTGCTTCATCATCAGCTAACCTCTTCCATGTTTTATGGTGGTTTCTTTTCCAGTATGTCCGCGCATCACATACAGACGTAATTCCATACTTAGCTAGTTCTTGAAAACCAAAATTAACCATCCCATCATAATCCTTTTGTTCTCGTTCTGGCGTAGCAGTGAGCACCATGTCCAACAATACATTCCCAGCATTATCCACTAGAACTCCTGTAGGCTGACCATCTTCATCTCTCATTATCACTCCACCTTCTGGATCTTCACTTAGTGCCGTAATTCCTGTCATTTCTAATGCTTTGCTATTCACCCAAAACGAGTGTGACGTTTGCTCCATTATGGCAATCGGTCTAGTCGTAGAAATATCATCTAGAATCTCTTTAGGGTTCCTATCAGCTTCTAAAACAGTATGAATATAATGTCCCCAACCCAATAACCAACCCGAACCAGATTTAGCATCATTGGCAGCTTTTATTTCGTCATAATACTCTTCTGCATCAAGAATTTCATCATTGATAGTAAAATCAAAATTTGAACTACTTGCTTCTAATGGATGCATATGAACGTCGTGTATTCCTGGCATCACAAATTTCCCTCCTAGGTCCTTAATGATTGTATTTTCATTGATTTGACTATCGATTTCAGCTCGAGTACCTATATGTGTAATCAAACCATTTTCTATAATCATAGCTTCTGCCCATGGCTTGTTATCATCAACAGTATAAATTCTTGCATTGATGAATACTTCCTGATCACTACTTCCATCCATAGAAGGGGTATCGTTACAAGAAGTAACGATTAACATTATTAAGACAAATTGAATTAACATACTTTTTCTCATTGATTCTTTATTACTAATACTCTGGATTTCATTCAACATGTACTACCGTAAAACTACTGTTTTTTTGAGTTTGATGTCCTCCTTAGTTTGAGCAGCATAAAATTTATCGTTCAATTCTGTGTATGGAAGCAATACAACAGAAATAAGAAGCTATTAAAAAGAGACTAGTAAAGTTAATTACTACGTTATTAACGTAGTCGGGCTCTTACGAACGCTTTGGCGTTGTACAAGCTACGCTTCGTCAGTAGCTTAATTACTTATATTTCATATTATAATTTACCAAAACTAAAAAGAGTCCAACAAATTAATGTTGAACTCTTAAGTAGTCGGGGCACCAGGATTCGAACCTGGGACCCCCTGTTCCCAAAACAGGTGCGCTAACCGGGCTGCGCTATGCCCCGAAACTATTCTTTAAGGTGATAGACTACCTTTATTTTTTTTATCTTGTATAAGACACGGTGGCGGAGACGGAGGGATTCGAACCCCCGGTACCTGTTTCCAAGTACGCCGATTTAGCAAACCGGTACTTTCAGCCTCTCAGTCACGTCTCCGTTTCTTTTGACAATGTCAAAATTGCTAACATCTTTTTGTTAGCGAGTGCAAATATAGAATTCATTCCTTATAAATACAACCTTAATAGATAAAAAAAATAAAGATTTTATCTCCTTGATTGTATCTGTTTGATAATGAAAGGATTCGTTAGAAAATAAAAAAATAAAAAATAAAATAACAGTGCCTTATCAAATCTTTCAGTGCCCTACAATTCAATTTTTGTGACTATTGGTATCTTTCAAACCAATCAAAAGAAGAATCAATAACACTTTGGCTGCTGCTTTTGAGATATTCTATATATGCTTCGGCCGTAGGTGACAGTCTTTTTGATTTTAACCATATCAAATTCCAGTTGGTTATTATAGGAAGCGCTTTTGCCGGTATTATTTTAACATCTCCTGTTTCTAACTCATTCTTCACACCTATTAGAGGCATGATCGAATAACCTAGACCCGCAATAATTGCTTGTTTGATTGCTTCATTACTAGTAAGCTCCAGTCGTTTGACATTAGGAAGCCCCTGTGAATCCATATAATCCTCCATCGCCTTTCTTGTCGCAGAACCATACTCTCTGTATAACATAGGTAATTTAGCGATTTCCTTTTTTGACATATTCTTAGATAAATCAACACAATCTCTTCCTCCTATTAAAAACAACTTGTTCTGCATTAACTGAATACTATTGATCTTTAGGTTGTCTGGAATTACTGAGACTAGAGCAAAATCAACCAAGTTTTTTTCAAGGCTATTAATTACGGATGATTTGTTCGTTACATCCATTGCCAAGGTCACAGCACTATGTTCTTCCAGAAATGCGGTAAGGAAATATGGCATTACATATTTAGCGGTAGAAACTAAAGCAATCTTCAACTTCCCAGCCAACTGCCCATTGTATGTCAACATCTTTGTATTCAACGCTCCTACCTCACCGAGTATATTATCGACGGAAATGGCGACTTCTTTTCCGAAGTCTGTTATGTACAACTTCCTTCCAATGACTTCAAATAGGGGCTGAGAAAATTGTTCTTGAAGTTTTTTTAGCTGAATTGAGATAGCTGGCTGGGTCAAATATAGCTCCTCGGCAGCTCTCGTAACACTCTGTAGTTCAGCAACCTTCTTATATATCTCCAACTGGTGTAATGTGTAGTTCATAAACTATAATTAATGTATTCCATATAAAATATAAATATATACTTATTATATTTTTTTACCAAATTTGCATCAACAAAAAATAGATATTATGGAAGCTAAAGCAAAAAACATTTCAATTCGAAAAACAAATGAAACTGTATTTAACATTAAATCGCAGACAGTAATTCTCATCACTCTATTTCTTTTGGGGCTAATCGGATCATGGTCTATCGGAGGATTATTCCTAAAAGAGATTGCAGTTGCCGGTGTTATAATCAACTCATTAATAATCTTTCGAAACTTCGATAACAATAATCGTAAATCAATAAGATCTAACAAATAATATATCATCAAATAAATTTAATAATTATGAATAACACACAAAATCAACCAACAGCAACTATGCAAAGTATTAGCCTAATAGACGGAATATTTACCCCATCAGATGCCTCAGATATATTGAACGCAATGCTGACTAAAAAAATCAACTTTCACAATTTACAAATCATGAGAATCAAAGAAGGTAATCATGATGACCTGTGCACGCATGATGCTACAAGACTGAACAAACTAAAGGCGGAACAATCAAGACTAAAAGAAATTTTAGACGAAGTAAGAAGTCAAGGAAAAAAGATGAACATACAGTCTACCATAACTATCGAAGTATTAGACTAAGTATTAAAAAGCTGAGACATCGTTTTTGATGATGTAGCATAGAAGAACAAGGACGATATAATTTAATTCATTCTTCTCTTGTGAAACTAATACATTTCATGACCTAGCATACATAACAATGCTAGGTCATCTTTTAACATCAACATCAAATACTAGAACTAATAATAAACCCAAAATTAATGAACACAAATCTCAGTACATTCAAATCGCATATTAGAGGTGACTTATCAGGAGGTCTTCTTGCAGCAATCATAGGTCTACCAATGGGACTGGCTTTTGGAGTACAATCTGGATTGGGTGCTCAAGCTGGTATTTACACAGCCATCATCCTTGGCCTAATAGCCGGATTCGTTGGAGGTACGAGAACACTCATATCTGACCCTACTGGCCCAATGACGGTAGTGGCGGCCACTGTCGTTTCGATGGGCTTATCAACGGCTGGAGACATGCAGACTGCATTACCTTTGATCATAGGAACTTTTGTTCTGGCCGGAATATTTGAATTCATTTTCGGAGTATTGGACTTTGGCAAATACGTAAAGATAATGCCTTACCCCGTAGTATCTAGCTTTATGGCTGGGATTGGATTGATCATAATAAGTATGCAATTATTCCCACTACTAGGCTATACGTCTCCGAAAGGATTCCTGAAGATATTTTCTGAACTTGGCACTCCCATATCTGCAATTAATAATCAAGCATTAGGCCTTGGCGCTCTTACATTATTAATCATTTATATAGCCCCTAAATTCACAACCAAAATTCCATCAATATTAGTTGCCCTGATCGTAAGCACTATCGTTTCTATCATATTCAATATGCAAGTACCTATAATAGGAAATATACCTAGATCACTACCCCATTTATATATTAGCGAACTTTCCCAATTAAGACTATCAGACCTTAAGGCTATTATTGGGCCTGCTATTATGCTTGGCGGTTTAGGTGTAATAGACTCTCTATTAACTTCCGTAGTCGCCGATAACCTAACTAAGACAAATCATGACAGTAAGAAAACAGTAATCGGACAAGGACTAGGAAATATTGTCGTGGCTTTATTTGGGGGAATCCCAGGTGCTGGAGCGACTATGGGTACAGTAACAAATATCAAAGGTGGCGGATCGACTAAGGCTTCAGGAATAGCAAAGGCCGTATTTCTGTTTATAATCATCGTAGGCTTAGCCGACTATATAGAAATGATACCGATGTCAGTACTAGCAGGAATATTGATAAATATAGGAATCAGCATTATTGACTTCAAGGGTATTAGAATGCTGCTAAAAGTACCTAAACAAGATGTGGCCGTTTGGGTAATAGTTCTATTATTTACACTATTCGACAATCTATTAAATGCTGTAGCAGTAGGCTTCACTTTAGCTTCTATCTTATTCATAGGAAGAATGACTAAGGGAATGAAGGAGTCACAATCGAAAATCAGACTACATGACTTAGTAGATCAAGAAGAGATCCCTAGTGAACTTGCTAAATCTATATATGTACAAAACATCGATGGTCCTATATTCTTTGGATTCGCAAACCAATATAGAGAGTTCTGTAGCAAGCTTAATAATATGATGATGGTCATAATAAGAATGGAAAACGTGCCATTCCTAGATCAAAGTGGACTCCTAACACTAGAGAACGTTATAGAGGATTGGCACAATAGAGGAATACAAGTATATATAACAGGCGCAAATCAAGATGTCAAAGAATTGCTCACTAGAGTAAATATAGTTCCAACACTTATATCAGAGCAAAACTGTTTTGATACATTCCGAGAATGTATTGGGAACATAAAACAACGGGTAAAAGGTAAAAAGAAATTAGATCAATTTGAGCATGCATTACTAGATGCTCAAGTATTAAAAAATAGATCCGAAGAATTGAGTTTAGTTTAAGTAGTTATAATAATACTTATTGTTTAGTTATGTTTAGTTATGTTTATTGGTTCGTCTTTAAGGGGGCGGACCAATTTCATTCTAACCATTATTTACTCCACCCTTTTTACAAGGAACATATTAGTTAATCGCTCAACAACTTACTCCTAGTTGCCTACATGAACTACTAAACTTATATAGCTATAGAACCTATTGCATCAAATTGATAACTTAAAATTTCATTTTCAAAACGCTGCCCACAACTACCATAAGTAAGGTGCGTCTATCGATACTGGCAAAGTACACGATACACTTATAACAATCATAAATAATACTTATGTATTACTACCAATACATTTAGAACTATTAAAGTATTCAAATCGTTTAAATAATAAAGAAAGAATAACAATACAGACAATCAATAACTAAAAAATGTGCTTATGAAAAACGTGATAAATTTTGCAATACTAATGATAGTTTCACTCGCATTTACTTCATGCGTAACTGTGAGACAAGGAGAAGTTGGAGTCAAGAGAAGCCTAGGAAAGTATTCTGATAATACATACACAGAAGGCTTAAGATTCTTTAATCCATTAACATCTAAGATCGAAAAAATATCAACAAGAACTGAGAACCTGGAATTGGCGCTTATGATTCCAAGTAAAGAAGGTCTAAATATCAGATCGGAGGTTTCAATATTATACAATATTGAATCAACGAAAGCTCCTTACATATTGAGAAGTATCGGCAAGAACTTCGAGGAGAATGTCATACTACCAGTATTTAGATCTGCAGTTGCTGATGTCTCCGCTAGGTTCTTCGCTAAGGACATGCACACCGGCGAAAGATCTACCATAGAAAAGGAAATCAAAGAACATATGGACAATACGCTCAGTGGCAAAGGAATCAATATAGAAGCTGTCTTATTAAAAAGCATAGTACTTCCTTCAAGTTTATCAGCTGCAATAGAAGCTAAACTCGAGGCGGAACAACAGGCTCAGAGAATGGAGTTCGTTTTAGATCAATCAAGACGCCAAGCTGACCAAAAACGAATAGAAGCTGCAGGAATAAGAGATGCGCAGATGATAATAGCAGAGGGACTGACACCAGCTGTACTGAAATATAAATCAATAGAAGCATTCTTAGAACTAGCTAAGTCACCCAACACTAAGGTCATCGTCTCTGATGGAGATCTTCCAATAATGATGAATGATGATCATCAATAGTTTATAAGCTTCAAAATCTGGAGCTACAACATTAAACAATATGAAGGTGCTATTCAACAACTTGAATAGCACCTTCCAAACCAAAACATGAAAAAATCTATAGTTATGAAAAATCTCTTATTCCTAATATTTACAATAATAAGCTATCCCCTTTCAAGTCAATTGACAAATGGAGGAGTCATCCTAGAATACCCACTAAGCCAAGGCGCAGTTCCAGAAACTGGAATTACCTACTTCAGTAATATTCTGCATGAACATCCGCAAAACACAACTGCGTTACTAAAGAGATCAGCACTATATAGAGCACAAGGCATGAACATAGAAGCTGAAGCCGATCTCAAACTAGCGAACTTAATCAATCCATATAGTGGTCTGTATGTGTCTCAAGAAAATAGAAATAGCTTTTTTGAAAAAAGAAGTTTCGGCTACGATAGAAAAAGCAAAACTGATAAAAGTACATTTTCGAAGAATTACCTCCTAGAGGATGAATATAAAAGAGTTCTGGACTCTGATCATATAACACCAGAATCTAAATTACTTATGGAATCAACAATTAAATTCATAAGTATGGGAGATCATAGAGCAGCTTATCAAATATTGGAAAGTATCAATGAATTAGATACGCATACAGCGCTATGCTATGATCTATTAGGGGTTATCGCTCTAGAAGAGAAGCAATACGATGATGCCATTAAAATGTTCACTTACGCAATTGAGATAGATAATGAATTCACAATTGCATATCACAATAGAGCCGTAGCCTATAAGCTTATGAAAAATTACGAGGCGGCAGAGATTGACTTTAAGAAAGCACTGTCTCAAAGATCTGACATAGCGAAAATCAAATTCAGTAAAGCAAAAATGTTTGAATTAAAAGGTGATAAAAATGGAGCTAAACATTTCTACGAAGACGCCATGAATGTATCAAACAATTACCCAGAAGCTGGATTAAACTATAGTACTTTACTCAAGTCGGCTGGTGAATACACAAAAGCAATGATAGAGATCAATAAATTAATCGAAATCAATCCGAACAAATATGAAAACTATTATGTGAGAGGCGGACTGTACTTTATATACGGCGAATACAGTAACGCAGTGGCTGATTTTGATACTTATTTAGAAAACCATCCTGACGATCATGATGTATTATTCTACAGAGGACTTAGTCAAGTACTCAAAGGGAATTCGACACAAGGATGCCAAGACATAAGCGACAGTATAGACAACGGACATTCAAAACACGCAGATCTATATCTATACATGTGCAACTGATAACAAGAAGAGAGTTTTTCATGTAGAAATTAGAGGTTGGCCTTATTGCCAATCTCTTCTTTCTACAATTTGGAGAACCATAGAACAATCAATAGCATACTGACAACTACTAAAACTACTAATGCAATGAAAAAATTTGACTCACTTATTGAAGCCATAAATTACTACAAAGCTCAAGGAAACGCGTCTGATTTTTTGGTAGATTCTAATTATTTATTGAGTTGGAAAACTCTTAAAAAAATGGATATTGATGATTTCATTGTAGAATCTATATACAGATTTGAAGGAGACTCTGATCCAACGGAAGGATCTATCATGTATCCTATTAGACACAAGAATAAGGAAATTAAAGGACTGCTATGGAATCTACGCAGATCAAGAAGCATAAGAAGTTATGATTAGACTCGGAAAGGAATCACTACTAGATTGATATATTAAAACGTAGAAAAAAAAATTAGATGTTTAATACTCTTTTGACCATGTATTCAACCATATATATAGTTTGTTGCCGAGCATTTACAGTCTTACTTTTCGCATCTGTAAGACTTGGTAAATGATCTAAGTAATACTCATTATTAAGTGATTGTTCTATTATATTGGTAGCAAAGGCAATAGGATATTGGAAATCATTTTCAATTTCTAGTATGATCTCTGACAATGTTTTGATGATCTTTTTGTAATTGACGTAATAACCTTCTTTATTTAACAGATCTACATTTTTATTATGGTATACTTTTGTTGCATTTTCTACTACTACAAGGTGCAATTTAGAATGATCGATGTATGATGGAGTCATCTCACTATCGAGAGAATTAACAAGAGTAGATATGGACTGTATTAGCTTTATTTTGGGATCATCTACATTTCTGATATCCATAAGAATCATGAAATGCATAAAGTCCCAATACCAAGCGACAAGATAAGCAAGAAGCTTATATTTATTCTCGAAGTACCTATAAACAGAAGCTTCGGTAGAATCCATTGCTTGCGCCAACTTTTTAAAATTTAACTGCTCAAAACCTATGTCATCGATCAATATGATTGCATTTTTGATCAGTTTCTTACCTAAGTTTGTTTCTAGTGGATCTCTCAGGTAAATTGACTCACAAATATCTATTGTTATATTAACTTGCGGCATAAAATAAATAGTTTAAATATTATCAATAATAGTAAAACTATTATTTAATGAAGTTGTTTACTTAAATGTAAAATAAAATAATTACTAAATGGCATCTACTCTAAATGTTTTTAAACCGATGCAACGGTTAAAAAGATTACTCTCCGTAGACAAGGGGGATATTACGCAGGTATATGTGTACGCATTATTAAATGGGTTAGTTAACCTGTCACTGCCTCTAGGAATACAGGCTATTATCAATTTAATACAAGGTGGTGAAATGTCTACTAGTTGGGTAATCCTAGTCATCTTTGTACTTCTTGGGATCGCACTGACTGGTGTATTCCAACTATTACAATTACGAATAGTGGAAAATATAGCTCAAAAGATATTCAGCAGAGCATCATTCGAATTTGCGTATAGAATCCCCAGGATCAAATACAGTGAATTATACAAATATTATGCTCCAGAACTTGCGAATCGGTTCTTTGACACACTGACAATACAGAAAGGTCTACCTAAAATTCTTATTGATTTTTCATTGGCTGCATTTCAAATTATTGCAGGTCTAGTTGTATTGAGCATGTATCATTCATTCTTTATACTTTTTGGTGTAGCATTAATCGCTTTGGTATACACTATTCTAGTATTCACGGGACCAAGAGGATTAAAGTCAAGTCTAAAAGAATCAAAGTATAAATATGATGTAGCAGGCTGGCTAGAAGAAATAGCTAGAACTAAGATGTCATTCAAACTAGTAAAAGATCCTGAAATATCTCTACAAAACACAGACACAAGAGTCTCCAACTACATAAACGCAAGGGAAACTCACTTTAGGGTTTTATTGAGTCAGTTTATTAGTTTGATAGGATTCAAAGTAATGGTAGCTGCAGGCTTACTTATAATTGGAGGAATGCTGGTATTCGATCAAGAAATGAATATCGGACAATTCGTAGCTGCAGAAATTATCATTATCCTTATCATTAATAGTGTGGAAAAGCTAATCAAATCATTAGACTCTATATATGATGTCCTTACCGCTCTAGAGAAGATTGGATACGTGACAGATATGGAATTAGATAATGAATCAGGTCTTTGTTTTGATGATCACATAGATAAAATGGCTGTATCTGTCAGTAACGTAAAATTTGCGTTTCCTGACAACAACTCAAACATCCTTGACGATATCAGCTTCGAAGTGCCGAATGGAGAGTCTGCCGTAATTACGGGATCATCTGGTTCCGGAAAATCAACCTTAATGAGTCTTATCGCAGGAATCAATGATCCGAAGGATGGGGTAATATTATTCAACGGACTATCAATACAGTCTGTAAATGGCAATTCCCTGAGACAACATATTGGCTATGCATTGAGCAACAACCAGATATTCCAAGGCTCTGTTCTTAATAATATCTCAATGGGTAGAGAAATCATAAAAACACAAGATGTAGTAGATGCCATAGAATTAGTTAATCTTGAAGGGTTCATAAAAACGCTCCCTATGGGCCTCAACACTAAGTTAGATCCAGAAGGTCAACGTATACCAAGATCAGCTATCAATAAGATCATATTGGCTAGAGCGATAGTAAGCAACCCTACTCTACTACTTCTAGAAGACCCACTAGATCATGTACCGGCTATCGAAAAAGAAGTCATTATACAGAAACTCACAGCATCTGATAACAAGTGGTCAATAATTGTTACTGCAGTGGATCACATATGGTCTAAATACATACCGCACGAAGTGCACCTCGACAATGGAAAAGTTAGTACTGACAACATTTCAAAAATATAAGCCATGCTAAATATTAGTCTTACAAGAATAAATAAAAGCCTAGATTTAACTAAATATAAATCTTTTCAAACACTAGAAACTAGATCAGTATCTAAAGTACTCATCAGAGTTATGACTATGCTGGTGATATGTGGATTCTTTGCTATGTTCCTGCCATGGACACAGAATATCAGAGCCAAGGGAAATGTTACTACACTTAGCCCTGGAGACAGACCACAATCTGTACAAGCTACTATCGGAGGTAAGATAGAACAGTGGTACGTTAAGGAAGGTGCAATTGTTTCTATCGGTGACACTATACTTAGGATTTCGGAAGTAAAGGAGGATTATATGGATCCAGCTATTCTTGACAATACCAACAATCAGATAGTTGCAAAATCTGAATCCTCAAAAGCTTATTCTCAGAAAGCTAACAACCTAGTAGAACAGCTACAAACACTCATTAATGGTAAGGAAATAAAACTAGAGCAAAACCAGATTAAGGTGCAGCAGACGCTGTTAAAAATACAAAGTGATAGTATAGATCTAGTTGCCGCTAAAACAAAAGCAGATATCGCACAAAATCAATTGACTCGAATCCAGAACCTGTTTGATGAAGGATTGAAGTCACTTACTGACCTAGAAGCAAAAAGGCTCTCAATTCAGGAGGCTCAAGCAAAAGTAATTTCGGTTCAGAACAAAATCAACACGCATAATAATGAACTCATCAATCTGAAAGCTAATATAACTGCGATCACAAATGAGTATGATAACAAAATAGCTAAGTCTAAATCAGATAGAATGTCGGCTTTGTCATCAAAGTATGATGCGGATGCAAGTAAAAACAAACTGCAGTCTCAGTATAATAAATATGAAGTAAGACAAGATAATTATTACATCACATCCCCTATCAATGGTACAGTTACACTGGCGCTAAAGACGGGAATTGGCGAATTGATAAAAGCGGGAGATGCTATCGTAAACATCATACCACAGAAATACAATCTTGCAGTAGAAACATATATAAATCCTATGGATATGCCACTGCTGGATATAGGGCAAAAAGTAAGAGTTCAGTTTGATGGATGGCCTGCAATCGTATTTAGTGGTTGGCCAAATAGCAGTTACGGTACATTTGGTGGAGAAATATTTGCCATCAACAATGACATCAGTAAGAATGGAAAATATAGAATCCTCATTGCTCAGGATCCAGAAGATTCTCCGTGGCCATTCGAGGTACGAGTGGGTGGAGGTGCAAATACACTTACCCTTCTCAATGATGTGAGCGTAGGATACGAACTATGGAGACAACTCAATGGGTTTCCTGCTGACTATTATAAAGATGCAAAATCTAAGAATATAAAAACTAAGGCTCCGCTAAAGAAGGTTAAGTAAGTCGTATTCACAATCTATTAAATTGATCTAATTCTTAAAAATGCAATCATGAAATTTCATTCTAGAAAATTGATAAAACCGGAAAACCTGAATGCTAATAATACACTATTCGGAGGTGCACTATTACGATGGATCGATGAAGAAGCTGGGATATATACAATGACAAAATTGAAGTCTCAGAAAGTAGTTACTAAGTATATATCCGAAATAAACTTCGTCTCGTCCGCTAAACAAGGAGATGTCATAGAAATAGGAATGGAATTCGTCACTATAGGTCGCACTAGTATCACAATGAAGTGCCTTGTAAGAAACCTATTCACTCAAAAAACAATCATATCAATAGATGAGATTGTATTTGTAAGAGTAGATAATGATGAAAAACCGAAACCACACGGATTAACAATAGAGGATATAAAAGCAATGAGTTCATGAGGTATATTTTAGGAATCGTATTTAGCATATACAGTCTAATTGCTATTGGGCAGGATAATACTGTACTTACATTTAGTGAGTATATGGAACTAGTAAAAGAAAATCACCCCGTAATGTATCAAGCCAACTTACTTGATGAGATGGCAGTGAGTACAAAACGTATGGCAAGAGGCGGGTTTGATCCCAAATTAGAAGCGGACTGGAACCATAAATCATTCGATGATAAAAACTACTACTCCGTAGCGAGCAGTGCGGTGAAGATTCCTACTTGGTATGGAATAGATCTTAAAGCAGGATACGATAGAAACAATGGAATTTTTCTAAATGACAGTGACGAAATACCTACACGAGGATTGTGGAGTGCTGGTATAAGTGTGCCCCTCGGAAAAGGATTAGTCATAGACAATAGACGTGCTGAGCTCAAACGTGCAGACATCTTCCAATCTGTAACGGATCAGGAACAAGTATTGATGACCAACAAGCTGCTATTTGACGCATCTAATACATATCTAACATGGCAGGCATCTCAGACATATCTTGACATAGCAACAGAAGGACTAGAACTGTCATCCATTAGATTTTCGGGAACGAGACAAAGTTATATCAATGGTGACAAACCAGCGATAGATACACTGGAGTCATTTATATCATTACAGACAAGACAATTGGATTACCAGAAGGCAGAACAGATACTGGAAAATGCTACCCTAGCCCTAAATAATTACCTGTGGATAGAGGGAGTTACTCCGCTAGAGCTTGAAGATAATACGGTACCAGAGAAAATGGACATTGAGCTCCTCAGACTCACGACCGATAGTCTATCACTGTTACAAGATCAGTGGTTAGCATCTCATCCAGAACTACTGCTATATGAATATAAACTAGCCAATATTGATATTGACCAAAGACTGGCAAAAGAAGAACTAAAACCTGACGTTAGGATTAATTACAATCCATTAGTAGGTGTTGCAGATGATGCCCTCTTCGATCAATTCAATGCCAATAATTATAAATTAGGAGCGACGATCTCTTATCCTTTAATGCAAAGAAAACAAAGAGGAAAAATCCAACTCAATAAGATCAAAATACAGGATACTGAATTCAAAAGGACATCTAAAAATCAAGAACTATCCGTCAAACTGGATACATATATTAATAATATCAGACAGACTCAGCGTCAGTATGAATTACTAGATGAGACCGTTAAAAACTACAATCGGATGTTGATCGCCGAAAACAGAAAATTATCTGTAGGTGAAAGTTCTATCTTCTTAGTAAATAGTCGAGAGAATAAATACTTAGAAAGTAGATACAAACAAGTAGAAGCTTCTAGAAAATTGTTGATTAATAGATTTACATATCTATTGTACTCGGCTCGGATTGGAACAACAATGTAGATTACATTAACAAAAAAACATGTTGAATTGACAATATAATATATCAATAAATGGAAGTAAAAAAGATTCGGACTCTTATAAAAAGGATCCGAATCTTTTTTTATCCCATCATTCTGTGTCGTAATAAAACCTAAAACCCTTCAATCATCGGACCACCCGAAGCAATGATACTTTTAGCAAGTTTACCCAAACTTAATTGAATATCATCCAATTGAGAATTCATATTTTCAAGATCAGAATTAATAATACTTAGAACATCTTTACTGGTCTCAGTAGGGCCATAAGTAGATTCTCCGACTACTCTACTCACTGCAAATAATCGATCACCAATTGTTGGACGTGTCTTCTCACCTATTTGTCTTTTTGTTGCACTCCCATACATTTGATTGGTCAGGTTATTCATATTATCGACAATGGCCTTGTATGAAGCTGATAGTTTCGTATTTGAGGCAGTGGTTAAAGCCAGTGCCCTTTCGATTGCCTTTACTTTATTAATCGCGTTACCCATTTTAAATTGAGATGCCGTTACATTGCTGGTTGTTGTATCATATTTCTTCCAGAATGCACTTGTTTCAGCAATAGAAGACCCTTCCAACGAATTCGAATTTAATGGGACTACTTCAAATGATTTCTCACCCTCAAAATTAGTGATTACGCCATCTATTTCTTTACTCATGCTTACTGTAAAAGTTCCCGGAGCTACTAGAGATCCTTTAGGAGCACTATCCCATTCGCCTCTTGGTCGAGGGTTTAATGCGATTGTATTTGGTGCTGGATATCTAAGATCCCACGCAACTCTATGAAAACCTTTTTTGACAGGACCAGAGATTCTTCTTACGACTTCTCCAGATGCATTTTTGATGGTAAACCAAATTTTATCCGTTGGGTCAGTTATTTCTTGATCTAAAGCATCCCATCCTGGAAATGAAGTGGCTGACTTACTTTTCTCAGATTCTACTCTTTGTTCCTTTTTCGTCTTGTAACCATCCTTGAGGTAGTACGTAAATACTGATCCAAATGCAGGATTATCAGCCATGAAATAGCCTGCACCTAGATTACCAACTCCTGGACTAAATCCAAGAGAAGATCTAGGAATATACCAAAGACCTTTGCCCGCATCCAAAAATGATGCTTCGCTATTTAGAGCTGCATCATTTGTATTTCTAAATACTTCAATATTATCAAATATGTAAATGGATCTACCAAATGATCCACAAATCAAATCGTTGTCTCTTCTATGAATAGTCAAATCCCTGAAAGAAATTGTTGGCAACCCACCTTTTAATTGAGTCCATTTCTGACCACCGTTTTTAGTAAAATAGATTCCAAATTCAGTACCAATGAACATCAAATCCTTATCAACATGATCTTGAACAATTCTCCAGACCAAGTTTCGACTTGGTAGATTATTAGATATTGATTTCCATGATTTACCCATGTTTGTACTCTTGTACATATAAGGCTTATAGTCTCCCTCTTTATGATTGTCCAGTGCTATATAGACGGTATTCTCATCATAAAGATCTGCCACAATATTATTCACATAAGCTCTTTTTGGACATCCAGGCAGTGCCGATGACACTTTACTCTTTGACCAATTACCTCCTCCATCAGAAGAGACATGGATCAGTCCATCATCAGTTCCTATATAGAGTAAATCTTTCTTTACTGGAGATTCTGCGATTGCAGTGATAGTATTAAAATTTGACATTGCATTCAAATCCCAAGCGTTATCTGGACTTTGCTGTTTGCCCATTATTGGTAATTCTATTCTGCTTTGATTTCTTGTAAGATCTTCTGAGAGTGCAGTCCATTTGTCTCCTCTATTTTCGGATTTCCAGAGACGCTGCGACGCAAAATAAATAGTCGTAGGATTATGAGGACTCACCAAAATAGGTGCATCCCAATTGAATCGTTCATAGTCTTCATCCGCTCCAGGTTGAGGTTGGATATCTACTACCTGTCCAGTTTTCATATCTATCCTTGCAAGTGTTCCTTCTTGTCGTTGCCCATATACAATATCCGGATTACCAGGCTCTGTCGCAGGCTGATGGCCATCCCAATTAAGAACTACTTTCCAATCTCCGTTATCAATCCCTTGTATATTATCCGTTCTTGAAGGACCACCTTCGGTACTATTATCTTGAGTTCCTCCGTATACATTGTAGAATGGCTCTGCATCATCCACTGCAATCTTATAAAACTGTGTCAATGGAAGATTCGCAAAGAATCTCCAATTTTCAGCAAGGTCATAACTCTCATATAAACCACCATCAGTACCAAGCATAATATAATCTGGATCACTCGCTTTGAAAGCAATTGAATGATTATCCGAGTGCTTATTTTTCTCAGATAACCTTCGGAATGACTTTCCTCCATCATCAGATACTTGAACTCTTACATCCATGAGATAAAGACGATCAAAATTATGAGGACACGCATATAGTTCTTGATAATAATGAGGCCCTGTAGCACCAGACACAGCATCAGACATCTTAGTCCATGAGGCACCACTATTCGTAGATTTATAAACAGCGCCCCTTCTTTGATCTAACTCTATCGCCGCATATAGTACATTAGACTTTTGAGGAGACATAGTTAATCCTATTTTACCCATATTAGACTTAGGCAGTCCGCTTGTTAACTTAGTCCATGTCTCTCCACCATCTACTGACTTGTGCAAACCAGTACCAGGGCCGCCTCCCATATATGAAGCCACAGTTCTGTGTCTGTCCCATGTTGCGGCATATAATATAGATGGATTTGTATGGTCGATCTCCAATTCCGTCGCTCCTGTCCACTCACTATTCCCTAGCGTTTGTTTCCAAGTCTTGCCACCATCTACTGATTTGTATATTCCTCGCTCTCCTCCTTTGCTCCATAGTGGACCTTGAGAAGCTACCCAGACAACATCGGAGTTATCTGGATGAACAATGATCTTTGATATATGCTCAGAGTTAGGAAGGCCCATGTTTTTCCATGTCGAACCTCCATCACCACTTCTATACACTCCACATCCAAAAGAAGCATGTCTACCACCTACATTCTCTCCTGTTCCTACCCAGATGACTTGATCATTTGCTGGATCAATCGTAATACATCCCGTAGCATAACAGTCTTCACCATCGAATATCGGAGTAAAAGTATTTCCAGCATTGTTCGTCTTCCAAACACCCCCTGAACCAACAGCTACATACCATTGGCTTTCATCTGCAGGATTAATTGCAACATCTGCAATACGACCAGACATAAGTGCCGGACCAATATTCCTGAATTTTAGATTAGAGAAATTCTCAGCTGACCAGTTGTCTGTTTTAGATTTAGACTGTGAGAATAATAATGATGCACCGCATAGGAATGCAGTAAAGAGTAGGAGCTTTTTCATATGTTTAAAATTTTATTTCTTCTAAAAGTCTCTAGCAAATAGAGGTTCCGTTATTCAACGTCCATGATTGAAATGACTTTCATAAC
>CALKXE010000027.1 GCA_938003955.1 uncultured Saprospiraceae bacterium
TTCTACCGTATCAATGGTAATTTTGTCAAGTAGATGAGGACAAGATTTCTGGAATTCATTTTTGATAGTAGCTATCTGCGCTCTATAAGGAGTGATTACACCTATTGACCGATCATCTATTTCTGTATTATTTTCCTTGAATAGCTCTTCAAGTGCTTTTATAATTTTTAATACCTTCTTGGCTTCATATTTATTAGTTTTCCAATTAAATGCTTCATCCACATGAGTAGGTATGTATAAGAACCTTTGGTTGACAAGTATTTTCCCGACAACCGTTGAACTTTCTAATTTCCGGTGATTAACCAGTCTATCTATTCCAGGCAGCACATTCAAGTGACCCTCATAAAAGTTAGAATTTGGAAAAGTCATGAGTTCTTGCTGCATTCTGCCCTGGTAAGACAATAAGCCTAGTGCATTATTCCATTCGTTATGTTTGCATTGGTGATAGATTCTTTCGAATAATGACATCCTCATATCTGTAATTCCTAACTCGATCAATGTGCTATCTACTATTTTCGTCTTCTTCTCGTCTTGTGTTACTACAGCGGGCAATTGTTTGTGATCTCCAATCAATATAGCCTTCTCTACTCTACTTAATAACCCCACTAACATCGGCTCTAATATCTGAGATGCTTCATCAATGATTACTCTGTCAAATTTCATTAACTTGAACAATGCAGCTTTAGAGACTATTGAGGATACTGTACTTACGTATATACGCTTGCCTTTTAGGAGACTTCTTATATCTTCTCGTTTAGTAAGGTCGGCTATTAGATTATTGATTAATCTTGGACGATATGCCTGCCCACAACTTGTCGCAGAGCCTACTCTAATGTAATTATCTGTAAACTCCGGAGCTATGGATTCTATGGCAGAACACATTTCGTCTACCGCTCTATTGGTATAGGCCAGAAGAAGAATGTTTTCATCAGAATTATTATACAACCTTTCTACCAAAGACTTAAGCATTACACTTGTCTTTCCTGTACCGGGAGGGCCCCAGAGAAGAAAGTAATCCTGAACATTTGTCATCTTATCAAGCAGTATGTTTTGTTCGTCTGTAAGATTATCGAATGGCTCATGAATTCCCGTTGTTAATCCTCTTGGCTTTCTATCTCCCAACCAAAGAGATTTTTTTTCTTTTTTTGTTCCAATAAATTCCCACAAGGACCTGTACAAGGTATTGAATCCACTATCCAATGAATCCTCTTCAATATTCCAGCTTTCTATCGATGTAAATAAAATATCATTGTATTGTTTGCTTCGCAGCTTTACTTCTACCTCTGATTCATTTATCGATATTATGGTACACTTGAAAATTTGATTCTTAAGCACAGCTTTGGGATTATCGCTGTATGGATATAAGACAGCAATATCTCCTTCTCTAAAATTTGCCAACTTATTAGTTTCATCCGTTCGTTCTAAAACTATAGTTGGAATATCATTTCTAGATTTATTCTCTTTAATTACCAATTGTTTCAGTAATGCAAATCGATCTTCTTTCTCTTCAAGATTCTCTAACCATAAGGCGGATAGTCCATTGGATCTATTGATGCCATGCTCACCAGTTTTGGCCATTTTATGCTCTCGACTGATAAAAGAACTGAATTCATTAAAATATGCACGATCAAGGTCAGGTAACTTTGTATACACTTTCTGAAATCCTTCGATATCCTTCTGAATAAATCCTTTTGCCTGAGGAAAGTTATCGGGTTTTATATAGCTGTACAACTCTTCCGCTGCCAAACCAGAAGAAGCCATTTTATATTCGATAGCTATGAGATCATTCCTCACTTTCATCGCTTCATACTGCTGAGATTTTACCGGCGGAGCATATTTGAGTGACTTATCCGTCAACTTAGAATACAATATGTAATTATTAGGCTTCCTTTGATAACCGAATGCTGATTTCACCATCAAATCATAGAGCAAGGTTTGAGAATAATGTGTCGAACTTAATCCATAGACATTTGCTCTAAAAGGTTTCCCACTCTTGAGCTCTACGATATCAAATTGATTTTTGTCTTTGTCGTAATGAAATAAATCAAGTCTACCTTGCAATCCAAAGTCTCTACTATAGAAAGATGGTTCTAAGAATACTTTGTTTCTTTTTATTCCTTGCGCTGGCAATTCTGTAGCAACCGTCTTTTTCAAATTGAGATAATGATTCTTTGATATCGAAACCAATTCTCGGATATCTTTATCTTCAAACACCGCTAACCCGAGCGGATCGAGCTTAAATATCCCTGGCAATAAGTCGTTGAATTTCACATCAGGATTCGAAATGATTTCATCCAGAAATAGATTGGCAACATTTCCCACCATAAGAGGAATTGAATTTTCCATCATTTTGAACTTACCAATCAACCTCAGCATAGACTCCGTTCCATAGTCTTTAAAGCAATTTGCTACCGCTGTTACATCCAAAAGATAGTCCGGCTCTATCACTATTGCATTCGGCACATGAGTACCATCTTCTAAGATCTCTACATCAATAAAATTAGCGTGAATTGGGAAATTAAAGGATCTTCCCAATAATTCCACATTCGCATTAAACAGTTCATTTTTGTCACCTTGATCAAACACTGCAGTTCGAAGAATCGTAGCATCTTCTTCATCATAAAAATTGACTGTATAGTTCTCAACATCTACACTGTCCACTAT
>CALKXE010000028.1 GCA_938003955.1 uncultured Saprospiraceae bacterium
CGCATTAAGGTTTACCTCTCTAAAGAAGTACTGTCGACTACTTACATTGGCCGTTAGTGAAAGGTGCTTTCCTTCTTCGCGAAGAATGCTAAAATATCCGTCATCATCCGTCTCGATGCTATATGCTGACTTACCTAGATAATCAACTACAAAAATAGTCGTCGCACCCACTTTCTCACTGTGCCTTCCTACCAACTGGCCTATATAGCTATTCATTGATCTATAATATTCCAAACCTTGAGTAAGCTCCAAAGAGTCAAAATAAGACCTCCACCCGTTGGTCAACATAAGTAAATCTAATGCGGCTACTGTTTCTGTATTGATCGTATCAAAATAATAATTAGGTTCGTGAATATTACCCGTTAATTCTGAGCTTAATAACAATTCACTCACCAGATTCGGTTGCTTATCATCTGCATGAGACAACACTTTATCCTCGACCGCTGCGATACATAATTGTGCAGGAACTGGAAGACCATTACTATCCGTAGTCTTAATCATAGCATTCACAGTACTTCTCAATCCATAAGATTTATTGTCAAGCGTTACATCAATATTCAGCTTTCTATCTGGGTGCAGAAAGACCAAACGCTCCGATAAAGTCTCTACAGAATTCTTCAACGAAACACGATAAATACCTCTTGAAAATCCTTCTATATTGACATCATTACTAACTTCAACATTTTCAGACTCCCATTTCGATTCCGATATATCTGACAATACCAGGCTCATATTATTATTCATTTCGCCTAAGATTTTAATCCTAATTATATCATCAGAAATTTTTTCAATTTCAATTTTACTTCCAGTACTTTTTATATTTTCAATTGGAATCAACTTCTCTGATTTGTATGGCTTACAAAGCTTTGCGAAGTATTTCTCTTTGGCTTTGGGATTAATATAAATCTGCCCCATACCATCATGAACGCTCAGAAACCCTCCTACTCTACTCCCCTTACTGTCAACAATATCTCCTTCTACATCCGCAGGTTTCCCATTAGAAGCTATTGCTTTGAATGCCAATACATTTTCTATTCCTTCCAACAAAAAACCACCTTCCGCCAAAAACTGAATGTCGATATTATCCAAGATCAATGGTATTGTTTTCCTTATAGATTCTATCTGAGATTTGTGTGAAACCTTAGCACTCATTGATAACGATTGAGCATTAAGTTCACGAGGTATTTTCACATTGAGTATGGCCATTCCTTCGCTATTAGTTTCAGCATATAGTCTTTCTATTTCTTTACCTTCTGCATACAATCCATATTGTACTTCTAGATACGAAAGTCCATTATCTTTCAGGTCTTTTGCCGTGAATGTGGCCACGACTTCATCTCCCAAGCCATAAGATTCTCTATTTAAGTCGATCTTCATCAATACCCTGGGTGCAATGTATTTTTGAATGTATATTTCTTTTTCATATACCAATAATGGTTCACATTCATTCATCCAATCCGTAGAAACTACGAATCGATATAATCCTCCAGGTATGTCCTTCTTTAGTTGAATAGATTCAGAAACCTGTCCGTTCGTAAGGTTATATTTCTTCTCATATAGGGTTGAACCATCAGGCTTTTTAAGTTGAATATGGACCTGATCACTAAGCAAGGCAGGTAGATTTTGAGCATTGTAAACTGTCAGGTTATACCAGATATTATCTCCAGGCAGATACATCGGCTTATCCGTTTGGATATAGATCTTATCGACTAAGTCTTCTGGACTAATCTGAGCGATAGCTATTGAAGAATATATCAGAGCTAAAAAAATGGATATTTGTTTGATTAAGTTCATGATTTTATATTTTGAAATGAATTGAAAAACCTACTTGAGTTGTCATAGGCTGGTTGAAATATTGAAGACCTCCTGATAGGTCATCTTCAAACAAGTAATTGGATGTAAAGCCCTCGAAGGGAGCTAGAGTCACTAAATTTGTCGCAAACAATTTGAAATTGATTTCCTTTCTATTTTCTAGTCGTTTTGTATACCCGAGTGATATCCGTTTGATTCTCAAGTAGCTAGCATCTACAATATAATCTGAGGTGACTCCCTCTGTACCATAGCGCGTCCATCTATTCCCCTCGATGCCTAATGAAGGATCAGCAAGAGATACTGATTTCGTATTGATATTCCCTAATGCATCAACCCCTTCAAAAACATAGTCCGTTATCTCTCTTTGATCCGCTGTCAGTTGAGATACTCCATAGTAATCTAATGCTTGCTGAGTTCCATTCCATATTTCTCCACCTAATTGACCATCGATGTTTAAAGTGATGTGGAAGTTTCCTTTTGTAATTTTATGATTCATCTCGCCAACAAACCATGGAGTGGGATCGCCTACGATTTTCTTATTTTCATCCAATGTCGGGAATCCATCATCGTCGATTATCAATAATCCTTCGTTAGTTCTCAAATAATCAAATCCTACGATTACGCCTATTGGTTGATCTTTTATAAACTGTTTCGAAACATTGGCAAATCCTGAGATTATCACCTCATTTTCGTTTTGGCTCACATCAGTCACCTTTGTATTGTACTTTACAATATTAAGCTGACCTACATATGACAAGTTCGTAGTATGACTTCTTAATCGCACACTAGATCTCCATTCCAAGGCATTTGTATTAAAATCTCCTGCATTTCTCAATACAAATTGCCCTTCATCCTCTATTGGAAAAATAACATTCGATTGCCTCAGATTACGATATACCAGACTTGTCTCCAATGAATTTGAATGATATTTATTAATCAAACTGATGCCTACCCTAGTTGTTTCTGACACCTCATTTTCTAAGTTAGAAGGAAGAAATAATGGAATATCATAAGAGGCTCCTAATGCCTCATAGCTATTCTTTGTCTGTGAGGAATAGTTATTTCTATTCAAAAATAGTTCTTGGTTTTTCGCTTTTCGATTGTAGCTGATTAGCATTTTTATATTGTCCAAGTATTTTTTATTCACACCAATAACATAAGTAAAGTCAAGTTTGGATGACAACCAATCTGTAGTTTGTAATGATGAAAATATTGGCTGGTATGCAAAGTCAAATTTATACGAACCAGGATTGAAACCAATTCCAATCTGTGGTGATGATCTATAAAGACTACTGGTGAAGTCTTCTACTGACTTATCAATCGATTTAAATCTTAAATACTCGGCTTCCATGAAATTATTTGCATAGATATTGGTATTCTTTATTTGCTTCTTGATACTTGAAACTAGGTTTGCCTTAGGATAGAAGTAATCGAACATTCGATTTGATCCATTAAGATTATTGATCGTTCCTTCCGCTATAATTTCATTAACATTGATATAGTCTATCTCCAATTTTAATGCATTCGAATATCTATATCCATAGTTGCTTTGCCTGTTTTTATGCTGTAAAAATAGTCCAACATTCTTTTTCGCAAGTTCATTTGAGTTATTCTCTAACAGCCATCTTGGATTATTAAACATGTTAGAGTAAGAGGCAAACTGATTATCATCCTTAGTCGATGAATCAAAAGATGGACTTTGCACCATCATTGATTTCAATACATTTTGATAGAATCCACCTGCGTTATGGTTATTCATTTTCGACAATCCAAAGAAGATTTCGCCAATAACTACATCTCCATCAAGCCCATAATCCATGATCCCAACTTTACCTGTCGTCAATCCTTGTTTTCCTATATTGAATATATCCGATTCTTTTTTGTGCGCGAAAGAAAAGAAAAGCCTTCTACTCCCTCTCAAAGCATCAATTTTCAAATTGGTCGTGGAAAAAATACTAGATGTGATTAAGTTATTCTCTAGTATCGGTTGATTTATCTTTGGTCCCCAAGAGAACCGTTCGCCTGTGGTATAGTCCAATTGCGACAAAGCTCCGTCTACTGATCTCCCTTGAGAAAACGCGTGTTGTAAACCAGGTAGATTCCTATTCTGTATAAATGAAACACCCGTTGTTTGTTTCAAGTCCAAATTATATCTCAATGTCTTTTTAGGCTTGACGTAATTAAGCTTATCATCCTCGACAAGAAGACCTATTGATCTATAGCTACTTTGTTGATTTTGAATCTTATAAACCTTAGGTTGTGTATCTTTTTTGATCGTATTTTTCTCTTTCCATTGACTCGCCCTTTCTGATATCATTGTAGTATATGACTTCGATAATAAAGGCTCAACCTTGACCAAAACTGAACTCTTATAGCCCGATAACATTGTGCTTGTAACTGTAAATCTCTTTGCTGAATAACCTATATAAGACGATTCGATATCATCACCCGGCATACAAAGAATAGCGTATTTCCCGTCAAGATCAGTTTCTGTACCTCTGACCAGTATGCCATCCCGATAAACAGCCACTGTCGCAAACAATAGTGGCTCTCCTTGATCCTCTAATACGCCGCGGAGCATTTTTTCTTGCCCGTATATAGACATTGAGATACAACATAGAACAATTATAGATAGAAGTTTTTTCATATGTTTAAATTTATTTTTAAAAAATTAGAGCCTTGTATTTAATCGTGTTTTCAACATTTATTCAAAATGTTTCAATGCCACGATTTTATCATATTGTTAGGTGTCTAAAATCTGTTTCCCAGAATCTTTCAATTCTTCTTTGAATTGGAATAAAAAACAACCAACATTATTAATTATTTCCTTTGGTCTACTAAACTCGGGTACTAGAGCTCATAGAATATGTGTTTCGATTACCACCTAAATATTTAGGCGGATACACATAGGATGAATAAAATTCTATAAATGCATAAATGATTGAAAAAGAAAATCAGAAAGTGCGTTGAATGGACATTATTAATTCGGTTTTAACGAATCATGTGGATAAGGAAAAAGAATGTATGATGTTTTAGTAATCGATTATTTTAGTGTATTGAGATTAATTATTGCGATGCAAAGTTCGGACTCAGCCCTACAGGCTTTATAAGAAACGTTAATATAATCGATGCCCTGTAGGGGGCATCGCTGTTGGGACTCAGCCCTTCAGGCTTCTTAGATTATTAAGAAGTCTAGATTAATTGAAACTTGCAGTAGTAGACCTATTAGCTTGGGTAGATTATCTTAGTACTATGTTTAAATGCAAGTCGACTACTCCAAGACAATCAATTACTTAATCGAAACATATGAAAAAGGCCTGAAGGGCCGACTCCATTTAGCGATGGCTAATAAGCCATCGTTATTATATAAATGATAAATATTAGGCCTGAATGGCCGATACCGAATAATTGTAAGAGGGGAAAGAATATTTCATGTTTTCACAATCGATGATTTTAGCGTAAAGAGATTAATTATTGCGATGCAAGGTTCAGACTCAGCCCTACAGGCTTTATAAGAAACGTTAATATAATCGATGCCCTGTAGGGGGCATCGCTGTTGGGATTCAGCCCTTCAGGCTTCTTAGATTATTAAGAAGTCTAGATTAATTGAAACTTGCGGCAGTAGGCCTATTAGCTTGGGTAGATTATCTCAGTACTATGTTTAAATGCAAGTCGACTACTCCAAGACAATCAATTACTTAACCGAAATATATAAAAAAGGCCTGAAGCGCCGATTCCACTTAGAGATGGCTAATAAGCCATCGTTATTATATAAATGATAAATATTAGGCCTGAATGGCCGACCCCGAATAGTAGTAAGAGGGAAAAGAATATTTCATGTTTTCACAATCGATTATTTTAGTGTATTGAGATTAATTATTGCGATGCAAGGTTCAGACTCAGCCCTACAGGCTTTATAAGAAACGTTAATATAGTCGATACCCTGCCGGCATCGCGTGTCGGATCCAGCCCTTCAGACTTCTTAGCCAATCCGGCTCAATATTTTATTCCAACAAGTTCACATCTTTCAAATATAACTTCTCGATCACAACCATCGGACCAGGACACATTTGCTGATGGCAATTCATACAGTTATCTACCATCAGATTAAAGTACTTTGGCATATCATTCTTTTTATTCTTCAATCTATCAGCAGACTCCTTATAAACAGTAGCCATAGCCTGATACAATTCACTTTTCCCCTTTTCTGGTTCCGTAGATACAGCGGAATGGACCTCAGAAAAGTCTCTAATTTCTTTAGGTATCTCACCTTCCTCAATATTAACTTTAAGACTGTCATAGTATTCGTACATATCCCTCATCAGGAGCGTCATCTCACTGTCCTCTCTCATTGTAAATCTTGAATTACCTGTTTTGCCTTTATTATCCGTGCAATTCGACAACAGCATGATCAAGCAAAAAACTACTATAGTTATGTATTGTATTTTCATAATTGGAAAGGTAAGATCAATTAAAGAAACTAAAAAGAAGTTTAGCAGAAAAAAGCCCTTCTACAAATTAATGCAAAAGGGCTGTTAAGTCAATTCTAATTATTTCACTAGACCTCGGAGGTTTTAAAAACCTCCGAGGTCTTTTTTTTTTGCACTTCTATTATCTTACAATAATCATTTTTCGAGCAACTGAAAGAATTATTATTGTATCATCTTACAATAATCATTTTTCGAGCAACTGAAAGAATTATTATTGTATCATCTTACAATAATCATTTTTCGAGTATCCGTAAATTCACCACTTTCGATCGAATAATATAATACTCCAGTAATACCTATCTCGTCAGCATCCAATGTTATTATATTCATTCCTATTGACCCTTTTGTGTTGATTACCTTAAGTACTTTTCCAGCAACATCAGTAACAGTAAACACCACATCTCCTTCCTCTGCCAATTCATATTTGATCGTTGTTTGATCTTTGAATGGATTCGGTTCGTTTTGATATAAGTTATTTTCTGCACTAACTATGATATCACCTCTCGTACCGATTACTACTTCTCTAATCTCCATACGCGGGCTGAGTGAAGCCGAAGCCAGCGAAGTCGAAGCCAAATAGGCTTCCGCTTCCGTCACCTTCGATGTTACCTCTATCATCTCTGACAATTGTCCATCTTCCATTGCCGTGAATACCATCGTGAATACAGACTCTCCTTCATTTACTGTCTTCGCTGTTTCATTGTTGTAACTCACGGTTACTACATTGCTGCTCAACTTACCTAAATTCGTTTCTGTCATTTTGATCGCTCCACTTTCCACATCTATCATCTCTAAGCCATTCAACTCCATTGTGAACTGATATCCAAAAACATCTTTGAAATCAGCCGAAGTAAAGTCAACCTCTACTCTATCGCCAGCTTTCACCGCTTTGTTATCAATCATCAATTCTAATGTCTTCGCACTTCTTACTTCAATTGTCTCAGACGACTGCAGATTCACTTTCGCATTATCCGTTACATCCCCTACTTTCACCGCTACCAAGTTATTGTCTGGCATATCTGATTGTAGATTCTCAATTTCAATGGAGTAATTCACAGATTCTAAATCCAAATCCATATCCAATTGTTGGCTCTTATCTACAAATCTCCAAGACTCATTATTAGGGAGATCAACGATAACACCAAGTATCAACTTTCTCAGTTGTGATAAATCACTTGCTTTGATTTTATTATCTGCATTTACATCAGCCGCTATCAATTTGTATGGCGATGTAAGATCCTCCAATCCTAATATGTGTCTCTGAATTTTCACTAAATCCAATGTACTTACACCATTCGTATAATCCACATCTTTACTCGCTACTATGTTATAGTCAGCATTCATTGGCGTTCCTAGGTATTCGTAAATACCATCATCCTCAGTCAAATCAATTCTCGGATATTCTGGCAAATTAGCAAGAAGTCTTGTTTCTACATCGTTGACTGGATCTCCCGTTTCTGTTTGGATCAGACCTGCAATTCGCATTCCTTCTCCGCATGATCCACCATTGTCTACCAATGATAGCGTCACAGAACAGAAGTCTCTATTACCTTTCTCATCCCAAACATACATTTCTATTTCAACTGGACTGTTCATTACATCGTCACAATCAAATAGTCTACTAGAAGATCTTTGCGCAGCATTGTAATCAGCATCCGAACCTGGCTCTACATCCGTAAATGTATACCTAAGATCAGAATCCACTGTACAATTATCATAACTACCAATATTGAAATCAATAGCCCACAATTCAACAGTACCATCTCCTTCCATTACTGCACTACTAATGTCTATGCAATAAGGAGTAGGTGCTTTCTTGTCTACCACCATGAAGTTATTGCTACAGCTTGTAATATTATTACAACCATCAGAAACACTCCATGTCACTTTGTGATTGCTCATACTTCCTTCGATATCTGGAAGCGGCACACTTATCTCTTGACCGTTTGCAGTCGGAGCGATATATACATCTGGAATTCCGTTTCCGTTCGTATCATTAAAGTTCGTATCAAATGCAGGTAGGTTAGAACTAAATTCATAGTCATCAGTGCCGTCTCCCCAAAGATCCACTACTATTTGCCATTTCAACCATCCAGTAGGACAGTTTTCACTTCCTAAGTCTGTCGCTATATTGACAAGTGATATTTTAGCTTCACAAGTATTCCCGTCATTGTCACTATCGTCATGATCGTTCACTTCATACATTTGATCTTCACAAATCTGTAGTTCAGGATGTGTATTATCCGTCACTTTGATAATTTGTGTATGTTTCCATATGCCTTCTGTACCGCCACTATTAGGATCATATGTACACCAATTGATTACTGTATATTCATTTATCAATTTGTAACAAGCTCCATCTTCAAATAAGAATGTATCTGTCTCTACAGAGTATCCAATAACGTCACAAGGACTACCAGTCCATGTTGGCTCACCTACCGCTATATCACTAGGGCATCCCTCGGCTGTAAAGTCTCCTACCTGAGCAAAACTCACTGTCACTGGCATAGAAGCTATAGGATCAATTGTTATAGTTTGATCACAGAATATATCTGAACGTCCTACTACTGACCATCTTCTTCTTACAAACCCATCTCCACAGTCTGACAAGTTGATGATAATATCATTGAACTCTACTGAAGCTTCTCCGCATGATCCTAATCCATTTCCTTCACCTACTGTACTTAAGTCAGTGTAATCTTGTGAACAATCAATCGTTATATCGGCTGGACAAACAACTTGTGGAGCAAGTTTATCTTCTACTTTGACAAAGCCCCATGCTTCATTCATATTATCTCCGTCTGTACCAAATACCCCATCATTGTCTCCATCATCCCATACTCTCAACCATACTTTCACGTAACCTGCATCTAGTATATCATCTCCATCAACATCAACTGTTGCATTGTAGATATCCTCACAACAGAACTGAACATATGCTCCTCCGTCAGGATCATAATTTGGACTGTTTGGATTTGAACTTCCATCTTCAGGATGGCCATCATCATTATATGTTGTATTTCCAGTTATTCCACAGATGTCTTCATCTCTTCTAACTTCTAATCTAACATCAGTACATCCATCAAAACTACCATTGTCAATACTTTGAGCGAATACTTTGGCAAAACCATTTCCTTCACTTGAAGTCAAACCAACAACTACATTTTGTAAGGCAACAACTACTGGAGGTGTCGCATCAACTACCGTTACTGTGAATGATACATAATCGAAGTTTCCACAGCCATCTACTACTCTCGCAGTTACTACTGTTTCACCGATCAATAGATTAGTAAGCTTATCACCTTCTACCAATCCGTATGGAAGACTCCATGTTACATCTATCTCACTGCAGTCATCTGCATGAGCAACATCAGGAAGAACAATCTCTCCTTTACATGACCAAGGATCTACACTTACTGTAACATCTTCAACAGCAAGTAAGATAGGAGCTGTATTATCATCTACCTTAATTCTTTGAATATGTCTAAGTGGATTCACTCCTGGTTCTAATGGAAGACATTCATTCTCAATAATCCAGTTTCTTAAGATTGAGTAAGCAGCATCACAGTTAACATCTTGAAGCACTTCATCCCAATACCCAACATTAATATCACAATAGTTATTACCAAATATTGAAGTATCATTCAACATCGGATAACCTGTATATAATGGAAGTATTGTATCTGGATTATTAGCCACCTCACCACAACTGAATGCCATAGAGTAATCATAATCTTGTGGGAATGTTACATCTGCCGGATCATAAGCTAATACCGTTATCAACTGATCACAGAATGAACTATTACCACTATTATCTGTCACTTTCCATCTTCTCAAGATTTGTACTCTTGGTTCAGAACAAACTCCATTATCAATAATATCATCAGAGTAAGTTATTGTTGCATTTGCTTCACAAGTAAGTAAAGTAGCTTCCCCTGTTATTAATTGACCTTCTAAAGGATGTCCTTCTGAGAATCTTTCTTCTGCATCTTGGTTACATGTTAAATCAATATCCGCTGGACATTCAATTTCAGGGAATAACTTCTCCTCTATCGTTACTGTTCCCCAACATGAATTTCCACTCCCCAGGCAATCAGTAATAGATACTGTAAACGTTTGATTTACATCTGATAAATCAAATATATTATCTACTACTATTCCTGTTTCTGTAGTAACTTCAATACAGAAATCATCATAACATCCGTAAGAATTGCCTTCTAGTATCATATCCGCAGTCAATGTTGCTGTACAATCAACTCCTAATGATAGATTAATACCATTGTTACAAGCTAGAGTTGCTGTTCCTCCATCAAATTCTACCACATTAGCTACGAACATACAAGTGTCCATATTTCCATAAATATCAGTCGATATTAAAGTGATATTATTCATTCCAATTGGAAGGTTGTTTATATCAATTTGGTTACCACCAACATAATATGCAACACTATCTACACCACAATTATCTGAAACTACCGGTTCCATTGGAAGCGGTCCTTCACAAGCTCCTGGCTCTAAGAAGATATCTACATCGTTACATCCATCAGTAAACACTGGTGCTTCATCATCTATAACCGTTACAGTAAATCCGCAGAACGATTCATTTCCAGCTAAGTCAGTTAATGTATATGTTATTGTTGTAGTTCCTACATCAAATATCATCGTTACTACTTGACCTGCTTCATTCACAAATCCATTTGGTGTCAATATTAATTCTGTTGTTGATGAAGTAACTCCAGTAACATCATTCATGAAATCATATGTCACTGACATAGAACCTTCACAACAATTATCTTCGAACATTGGATGGATCCAAGTAAACTCAGCTTCACATACTGCAAGGTCGTTTGATAATAATGTATCCATCTGATTGTATGGTAGGTTAGTCAGAACTTCTAAAGTCCAACTGTCTATTGTTCCAACAACAGCTTCATCCGTATACACTGACAATGTCCATGTTCCTTGTGATTCTTCTCCATAGAATGCTTTAAAGGCATCTTGTGGTTTGAATGAACTTCCATTACCCATTGGACTACATGATGCAGTCTGAATATTTGAAGGTGCTGAATCATCCAATGTTACCATTATGTCTTCCGTATTTGAACACACATTTGAAAACAATGTAATTTCTGTCCCCTCTGGACTTGTCAACAATGCTGTTACTGCACCTGCATTACTTACAGTAGCAATAAAGTCAGCAACATTTACATCTCCAACTGGTCCCGAAGTTGTTACCATAATCTCTTCTATCGCACACATTCCAGGCACTAGAGCCAATGCTGTATTTGCATACATCATTGTATCTTGAGATGCACATGTTGGCGCCTCTACATCTAGAACCGTTACTGTAAAGCTACATGTTGCAGAACTTGGTGCTTTTGACTGCAGTGCTGTAGTAGTACCATTATCTGTGAACACTGGCAATTCAGGATTGAATGCTCCAAAACTTCCAGATATACAATCGTTTACTACTTTCCAATCACTCTCATTATCATCATCAACTGCATCTATTCTTATGATATTATCTCCAACTAATTGTCCTTGATTAATAGTAACTGCATCAATCTCTCTATCTATAAATGAGAATGTATAAGTCACTACATCACCTGCAGCAATCAATTCTGTGAACAAGTGCGTATACACTCCTCCTACAGGAATAATCGTTCCGTTCGGTATATTGAATGTTGTTACATTCCCTAATTCATCTGTTATAGACACATCTGCACAACTGATATCCGCTGCCGCTGGTCCAAAGTTTCCTATTTCTATTCCACTTGTAGTCCCATCTTGTAATATTTCCGTGATTAAGATAAGTGGTTGATCTATTACAGTATATGTAACAGTAGTCGTTCCACCAGGGAAGTACTCACCAGTTGCATCTTCAATTCCTTGTAATATTGTAACTCCGAATTCATCAGTAACTTCATATGTTACGGATGCATTATCACCACAATTATCTTCAACTTCTGGAGATATATCACTTGTAACTACTGCACCACATTGCCCAAGATCATTTACTGTTTCTACATCTTCTGGACATACTATTGTTGGTGGTGTGTGGAAGTCATTAACGATGATCTTCAATTCACACAATGTTTCATTACCACAACTATCCGTTGCTGTAAACTCTAGAACTGTAAGTCCTACAGGGAATAAATCTCCTGTACTTAATCCAGTAGTATCTGTTTGTTCTACTATTGGCGTTCCACAATTATCAGTGGCAAGTGGCAATGAGA
Organism: uncultured Saprospiraceae bacterium; assembly: GCA_938003955.1. Lineage (GTDB taxonomy): Bacteria > Bacteroidota > Bacteroidia > Chitinophagales > Saprospiraceae > CAJXUU01. The sequence goes on from CALKXE010000028.1 coordinate 12,539, forward strand.
AATTCACAAATGCCGTACACCATCCTTCTGGTGCATCCACGATAACTGGAGGTCTAGGACAATTCGTAAATACTGGTGGCGTATTATCACCTGTACTGAAGTTGAGTGTAATCTCAGAGAAATTACCACATTCGTCAGTCGCTGTGAAAATGACATCAATATTTCTACTATCATTACAACCATCTACAAAATTGTTAACGTTATAGTTGTTACTCCATACTATAGTACCACACATGTCCTCTGCTTCCGCTCCTCCTCTGTTGATTAACCAACTTAAAAGTTCGTCATCATTATTAGCGTTAGATTGGTCACACTCACCAGAATAATCTTCACCACCTGTTATCATAGGAGAAGTAGTATCTTCTATTGTAAATGTTCCTTCTGATGTACTAGAGTTACCACAATTATCAAATACTGTAAATCTGAATATCTGAATTCCAGTGATACCACAAGAATCTTCATCCGCTACTAGATCATATTCCCAAATCAACACTTCATCAGAACATGCATCTGTTGCACCGGCCATTGCTACTGCTTCTAACCATGCATCCAATTGACCATCATTTCCTTCTCCATCACATTCTACTGTCATATCCATTGCTGCAGGATCTATTGCAGGACTTGTCGTATCAATAATTATAAAGCTTGCAATCGTTGCTACTGAGGTGTTCCCACAGGCATCTGTACTCGTAAAGCTGTATATATACTCTATTGTAAGACCACAGCCTTCAATCGTTTCAACAAGCACTGGAACGTCCGGTGTATTCTCACCACAAAGGTCAGCAAATGTTGCACCACCGTCTATTAATAACCATGCTTCTAAAGCCGCAGTATTTCCAGCTCCATCACATTCTACTGTTTCATTTACTGCTGGACTTGTAACTTCAGGTCCTGTCGTATCTTCTACCGTTACTGTAACTGTAACTGATGTCGCATTTCCACACGCATCTGTTGCTGTGAATATCACATCTGTACTTCCAGAAGTGTTGTTTGCTCCACAACTTGGTGTCAATGCTACAAAATCATTTGTGTATACGATTACACTACAACTATCAAATGCATCTCCATTACCCGCTGCATCTAACCATGCTTGGATTGCATCCATTGGATCGATGTCATTTGTACATTCTAATGTCAAATCTGTTGGTTCAATTGTCCACATTGGCGCAACTTCATCCAAGATTGTCAAGGTTGCTGTTGTTGGTGTTGAATTACCACAGGCATCTGTTGCTGTGAATGTCACTGTGATACTACCAGTACCTTGACATGCTCCAGCATCTACCATCCCATAATTATTACTCCATGTTACAGCATTACAATTATCTGTCGCCTCAGCTCCACCATTACTGTTCAACCAATCTAGTAGCTCTGTGATATTATTATCTCCATCACACACTACTTCTAAATCAGATGATTCAACTGTTATTGTTGGTGCTTCATTATCTGTAATCTCAAACGTCGCTTCTGTTGTGCTTGTATTCCCACAATCATCCGTCGCTGTAAATCTGTATGTTCCGTTTCCTGTGAGATCACATAAGTCACTTTCTTGTACTAAATCATATGTCCATACTACTGGCCCACTGCAGATATCTGACGCTTCCGCACCTCCATTATCCGCTAACCATGTATCTAATTGTGTATTGTTTCCTGTTGCATCACAATTGAAACTCGCATCTACAGCTTCCGTGTCTATCATCGGACTCGTCGTATCTGATATAACAAAACTTGCAATCGTTGCTGCACTTACATTACCACATGCATCTGTTGCTGCGAACATGTACACATATTCTTCTGTGCCGCCACATCCGTCTATTGTATTCATCAACACGGGTACGTTCCATGTGATTTCGCCACATAGATCTTCTGCCATTGCTCCTCCATCTGCTAATAACCACGCTGCCAATTCTGCCATGTTTCCTGCTCCATCACATTCTACTAAAGTATCCTTTGCTGGACTTAGAATTTCTGGTGCCGTTGTATCTTCTACTGTTACGGTTACTGTTATTGGTGTCGCATTTCCGCATGCATCTGTTGCTGTGAATATTACATCTACACTTCCTGATGTATTTCCTGCTCCACAACTCGGTGTCAATGCTACAAAGTCATTTGTGTATACTACTACACTACAACTATCAAATGCATCTCCATTACCCGCTGCATCTAACCACGCTTGGATTGCATCCATTGGATCAATATCATCTGTACATTCTAAGGTCAAGTCTGTTGGTTCGATTGTCCAGATTGGTGCTACTTCATCCGTAATCGTCAATGTCGCTGTCGTTGATGTGGCATTTCCACACGCATCCGTCGCTGTAAATGTTACTGTAATACTTCCTGT
>CALKXE010000029.1 GCA_938003955.1 uncultured Saprospiraceae bacterium
AACAAACAATTTCCGACCAGGTTGGAACCTATAGATATATCACATAAACACCGTCGTAAGATATTGGCCAATGAAATATTTAAATTCAAACAACAACTTACCGGACAGCAAGCAGGTCAATTGACAAATTATTACTTCGGACTAGGCCTTCAAAAAGAGGCACTAGATCTTGTTCGCAGTAGATCTTGGACGGATACTGTAACAGGAATGCAGTTTGTAAATGAATTCCATATTCAAGAAGGATTAGAACTTATCAATTCGTTGATCAATCATAAAAATAGAGAAATCGCGATTCATGCCCTTATTGTAAGAATCTCACTTGATAGTAATATCTCAGCTCTGAATGAAATCCAGAGAAAAATGGATTCATGGGAATGGCATAAAATAGTGCATGAAATAGAAAGATTAAAACTTGAGGATATAAACTTCAAGACACTCATAGATGCAAAACTCCAAGATCCAGAATTAATTAAAATCGCTGAGCAAAGATTAAATCCAGCTCTTACCTATAAAAGTAAAGTCACATTTTGATCAATACAGTTTTACATTTCATAGTACAGTTCTTTGAGTATGGGGTATTCTTTTACTGTATGTTTATCCTATCGTCTTATCTAGTGATCAGTCTCATTTCTACCGTATCTGTAATGAATTACATGAGACGTAGATCTATCCTAGACCATGACACACTGGTCTCATCACCATTTCAACCAAGTATTAGTATTATCGCTCCTGCATATAATGAATCTGTAACGATCGTAGATAATATCAGATCTTTGCTATCACTCCACTACACTAATATGACCATCATTATTGTGAATGATGGAAGCAAGGACGAAACACTCCAAATGGCTATAGACAACTATGATCTCTATCTTACAGATCAGGAATACGATATGCAGATTAAATCTAAAGATGTCCGAGGTATCTATAGATCTAGGAAAAAAGCATTTTCAAAACTAATCGTCGTAGATAAACATAATGGTGGTAAAGCGGATGCTATAAACGTAGGCATCAATGTAACAGAAACAGAATATTTTGCCTGTATAGATGTAGACTGTATTATAGATCAGGACGCATTCCTACGATTAGTAGAGCCTATAATGAAAGGCGGTGAGAAAAAAGTAGGTGCCGTCGGTGGAATCGTTTGGTTGACGAATGATGCAGATATAAAGAGTGGAAAAGTAATGAAACTTAGAGCTCCCAAATCATACATTGGTAAAATCCAGGTTGTAGAATATTTTAGAGCCTTTCTATTAGGAAGACCAGCCTGGGCTGCAAAAAATGGAATGTTATTGATTTCTGGAGCATTCGGTGTATTTGACCGTGAAACAGTCCTCAAGGTAGGAGGTTATAATCATAATACTGTAGGGGAAGACATGGAACTCATCATGAGAATGCATGCCTATTATAGGTTAAACGACATGCCATATGAGATCGCATATATACCTGATCCCCTTTGCTGGACAGAGGCACCATCGGACTATGATGTATTAGGCAGACAGAGGAATCGTTGGACAAGAGGAACTATAGAGTGCCTGAAATTCCATAAGTCTATGTTCATGAATAAGAAGTTTGGCATCCTAGGCTATATCAGTTATCCATATTGGTTGGTTGCGGAATGGTTTGCTCCATATGCAGAAGCAGGAGGATTGCTTTTCTTTTTTATAATTGCTGTCCTAGGATTAGCCAATTGGCCATTTTTCTTTGCATTACTATTTCTTGTATACACGTTCGCGATTTTCATTAGTATATACTCTATCCTTATCCAAGAACTGACTTATCATAAGTATGAATCAGTATCTGACATTCTTAATCTGGTCATTACAGCGATGTTAGAACCTTTCCTTTATCATCCTAAGACAGTCATGTGGAGTATTAAGGGAAATTATGATCACTTCACAGGTAGTAATAAAGGATGGGGAGAGATGACTCGAAAGGGATTTAAGAAGGAGGGTGCATAAATAAATTTATCAATCAATATTAGATCCCAATCCGCAATTTCGACTCTTCGAAAAACAGTTGTCATTATCTAGTAAAAAAAATCCCTTTAGTACATTTCTCCACTTTGTTCGAGCCTATTCTGTATAAATATAATGGATAGTCAATTCCAATGAATTGGAATTGACATTAGGCAATCTGCCCTATTTGACTATCTATTGTTGAACCTAGTTCAAATCCATGCATTGACTTCAAAAAGGAGGGTAAATAGGTTAAGACCCCTAACACAATCCCTTTATCAATAACTGAGGTAACCTTTCATACCAATTGAGTTCATAATCGCCGCATATATTTAGATTTATTCGATGATATCCATCGTTAAAAATACTCGCTGTAGCTAATGCTACATCTGCGTTTTTAACGCGCGTTTTCTTTACAAGAAAGCCACTCTTACACCTCGACTCTCCTCGAATAATTTCTAAATCTTATACGGCATTATCAAACTCAAGTGGTATCATTCTTTATCATTGATAATTAACATTCATTTTCTTATTTCACCATATTATTATAAAACTAAGTACTTCTTTCTTTTTTCTATCTTAGCTTCATTTATTATATAAATGTTGAATTATAAAAGCATATTACAAATGAAACAAAAGCTATTTATTATCCTAGTAATTATTATCGGCTACTCTAATCTTGGTACCGCTCAAGAAATAACAATGTTCCAAGGCTTTTGGGGTAATTCATATTATCAAGATGACAATAAAATATCGTGTTCTCAAGTAGAAACATTGATGTTAGAGGATAAGGAAGCAAGTCAACTTTGGAAAAAATCAAAGAAACACAGGACAATAGCTTATGTCGCTGTTGGCGTAGAAATTGGATTTCTTATTTGGCAGTTGAATAGTGAAAGCAATGGTGAAAGTCAAATTATACCATTAATTGGTGTATTGGGCTCAGGTATCGTTGGAATTGGATTTAGTCTTTCTTCAAACAATCTAAGAAAAAAATCGATCCTAAAATATAATAACAATAAAGACATTGGTACTATTAATTTGGGTCCAACTTATAATGGTCTAGGGATGGTATATTCATTTTAATCATAGGATATCTTTGAAATGAATCAAAAGAGGTATTATAATTATTCTAATAAACTCTTTATCCACTGGACATACCTTTGGTTAGATTCAATCAAGTGCTAAATAAAATAGAGTTGTATTCTGAATCAGACATTTCAGTATAAATGCACAAGAATTAGTAAATATCCTACAGCTTATATTTATTTTGATATAGTTTTAAATGCAATAAAAAACAGCAGCAATTTACCAGATTGCTGCTATTGGAAACAAAGGTTTACACCCAACTTCATGGGTTAAAAACGAAGCCAAATTTAAAGGTTCTAGCTTAGAATAATCGATTACCATATTCTATGTCTTAATCAGTATAATAGTATCATAATACTACATTAGAAAATGGCCTATCTGGCAATAGATCGCTATTCGTCACATTTTATTCAAATATATTTTTTAAAAGACATTATGAAGTGCTTAATTAACGTAATAAATGCTTTGTTCCTATGCATTTATTGTTAATAGGGCGTAATGAATCAAATATGATTAGATACTCAATAAAAAAACCTCCCTTGAAATGAATCAAAGGAGGTATTCTACAGTCTGCCCAGAGCATAGAATTAAATCTACTTAAGTATTTATTAATTTTAACTTATTAGTCATTTCAAATTCACCTTGTAACAAATCGTATTGCATATAATACTGAAGTAAGATCACTAATCTCTATTGATTTTGGATACCCTTCTTTCTCATAAGGAAAACTACATGTTCCTGTTTACGAAATTGATGCTATTGGAAACAAAAATGTACACCCTATTTTATGATTATTAGTGACAAAATTAAAGATTCTAGCTTAGAATAATCGTTTAACTTATTTAATGTCGCAAATAGCATAATAATAGTATTGTATCACCTTAAAAATGGATTATAGTAAAAAACACTACCCGTAGCTTCAAATGATATAAATATCTTTCCTAAAATACATTACAACGCACTTAAACAACTATACATATATGCTTCTACTCCCAATTTAATGGAAAGCCTGTACTAAAACTGTAAAATCATAATACTGATTATTCCCAATAAACGTGCTTAGGAATGAATCAATAATAAAGTTACATTTTCCTACTTGTTATTTCACCTTTCCACAGCGTTAAAAAGCCTCGTTAATGCCCTGCATTATCTACGTTTTTTGTCCTGAAGGGAGAATTCTAAAAACATTATGAATAAATTAGCTTTCTAAGTTACCATAATACCTATTAACTTACTTTCTATTTCATATTCTAAAAATTTACAATTCAATAATACACTAAATCCAAAAGTGTCCCCCCCTTGAAATGAATCAAAGGAGGTACTAAAAACACCCTTAAAGTTTAGTTCTTACACTTATTTTACTATTATTAACTTACTAGTCATTTCCAATTGGCCTTGTATCAATCGTATTGTATATACTCCTGAAGGAAGATCATTAATCTCTATTGATTTTGAATATCCTTCATTCTGATAAGCTAAGTTATATGTTCTTACTAGCTTTCCTATTCTATCAAAGATTGCAATATCTGTTGCCGCGCCGATCGCTAAGACAATGCTCAACTTCGCATTGTCTGCCGCTGGATTCGGTGATACTATCATTTTATTGATATCATTTTCAACGTTTACATACACAACCACGCTATAGCCGTTTCTTCCGTCTATATCCACTTGCTTGATTCTGTAATAGTATTCTCCTGAGTTTTCACTTTCCTCGTCTATAAATGAATATCTATTCTCCCCTAGCTCGTTGTTCGCTTCCACTCGTCCGATTGACTCAAAGTCTAGACTCTGGTTGTACGCTCGCTCTACTATGAAATGACTCGCATCGATCTCATTCGCTGTAATCCACGTAACCTCGTTTTCTACTTCCAATCTTCTCGCTTCTACATCAACCCATGTCAATGGCAGTGCGGCTCCTACAAATGCAATTCCTGCATCAACATTTGTTATTAAATCGCCTGGTTTCATACTATATGTTCTGGTGGTATTCGCACCATTCGAATGATCGATATCACTATCCATATCATCATCTCCAATGTTTGATTCTGTAAATCCATATTCAGCTGGTGGGGTAACTCGTAGATAGTAAGATTCTTTCTGTAAGTAATCTAGCTCGTACACTCCTTCTGCATTTGTTACTGTCTCCTTTACTACTTCTCCTGTAGTCTCCGACACCGCTTCTACCTTCACATTTGCTACCGATCCTTCACCGTCGTCTTGTAGTCCATTTTGATTATCATCAAACCATACTCTATTTCCTAATGTCGCCATTGGATAGAAGCCTGTTCCGATGTTACAGAGTCCTTCTCCTGACAGTAGTTTAAATGATGTCGTTGTGCTGTTGCCAAAATCATTGGTCATGTCACTGTCAACTATCGATTCATTTGTATTCGTCAGTGGTAATGAATTAACTTGATTCGCTTGTGCTAATACTAAACCTATTGGCGGCATCATTACTTCTACGTAGTATGTTCCTGGTGCTGCACAGAACTTGTAGTATCCATCATCTGATGGTGTTCCTGGCTTATGGCCTGTCACTTGTGTATCATATAATACATAGGTTCCGCCCTCTAATCTATAAAGGTTAACTTCTAAACCATTAATGCCATTCTCTACTGAATCGTGGATATCATCTTCATCTATATCATACCATACTAATTCTCCGATCGGTACACACATGTAATATCCAGCATCAAATGTAGAATTATGTTCTCCCGCTGACAATATAAATAAACCAGTTGTGCTTCCATTTGGTGACAAAATTTCATTCGTCACATTACTGTCCTTTGTGTCATCTGATCCTTGATTTGCAAAGGTCAAATCGAATCCATCTGGATCAATAAATTCTAAATAGAAAATACCTGGATAGAGGTTCTCAAAGTTATAGTTTCCTGTTCCATCTGTAGTCGTAGTTCCAATAGGGTTGTTGTCATAATCATATAGATTGACCACTACACCTGAGATTCCTGGCTCTCCATTATCTTGAATTCCATTTCCATTTACATCATGCCATACTCTATCACCTAGACTAGAAAGCTCAATTAAACCGGCATCTACTTGCGTATCTCCAGTTATATTATTAATTGCAGTACACACTGTACTTCCATTTTGAATTACATCACTATCTAAGGCATCATCGCCAGCGTTTATAATCGTAAATTCACAATCAGATCCAATACCAGATATATCAAAGTTTACAATATAATTTCCAGGTATAAATCCAATCAGTGTATAGATCCCTTCACTATTGGTAAGTGCTGTATATCGTAATATACCACTGCAATCAAATACCTCAACCGCCACGTTGGCTATTCCCGATTCATTATTATCCTGTAATCCATCTCCATCAGTATCCTTCCAAACATATCCAAAAACCTCATTTTGCTCTTCACCACAGCCACTTTGGTCTGCTGTTACATTTAGAGTGATATGACTAGAATCATAACTACATGGATCCATTGGGTCCGTGCCATCTGTACATTCCGTAACATTTATCACACCATCTCCATCACAATCCACTGTGGCTAATGCTCCTGTAGGATTATTGGCAATCGCAGCACAGATATCATCTCCTGTCGCATTGCTACTATCACATGGATCTGTGGGATCAGTCCCATTATTACATTCTTCTGTGTTTGTATCACCATCGCCGTCACAGTCCGCTGTAGCCAAATCTCCCGTAGGGTTATTGGCAATCGCAGTACAAATATCTGACCCTGTCGTATTGCTACTATCACATGGATTTGTGGGATCAGTCCCATTATCACATTCTTCTGCGTTCGTATCTCCATCGCCATCACAGTCCGAGGTGGCTAATGCTCCTGTAGGATTATTGGCAATCGCACTACAAATATCTGACCCTGTCGTATTGCTACTATCACATGGATCTGTGGGATCAGTCCCATTATCGCATTCCTCTGTGTTTGTATCACCATCGCCGTCACAATCAGCTGTAGCCAAATCTCCCGTAGGATTATTAGCAATCGCAGTACAAATATCTGACCCTGTCGTATTGCTACTATCACATGGATCTGTGGGATCAGTCCCATTATTACATTCTTCTGTGTTCGTATCTCCATCTCCGTCACAATCCGCAGTGGCTAATGCTCCTGTAGGATTATTGGCAATCGCAGTACAGATATCATCTCCTGTCGTATTGCTACTATCACATGGATCTGTGGGATCTGTACCATTATTACATTCTTCTGCATTGGTATCTCCGTCGCCATCACAATCCGAGGTGGCTAATGCTCCCGTAGGATTATTGGCAATCGCAGTACAAATATCTGACCCTGTCGTATTGCTACTATCACATGGATCTGTGGGATCAGTCCCATTATCACATTCTTCTGCATTCGTATCTCCATCGCCATCACAATCTGAAGTTGCTAATGCTCCTGTAGGATTATTGGCAATATCTAAACAGATGTCTTCTCTTGTCGTATTGCTACTATCACATGGATCTGTAGGATCAGTCCCATTATCACATTCTTCTGCGTTCGTATCTCCGTCGCCATCACAGTCTAAGGTGGCTAATATATCACTTGGGTTGGCTGTTAAAATATCGCATATATTTTCATTATTATTTTCTACCTCTTCACAGGTTGTATTCTTTATGCATACATCAAATATCAAAGGATCAGAAATATCTAAACAGTCTCCTATTATCTGGTTTAATTGATTTCCTAAGGTTAGCCCAGTAACACCAGTAGCCAAATTATAATTTAAAGAGATAATTATGTAACTACCTTCTGGCAACTGACCAAAATTTGGATTATCAATAATATTCAAAATTGTTCCATCAATGCTTGCTAGGACATACTTTGTTTCGTACTCAACATCTGTATTCATTCCAGCTACCTGCAATACGATTTCTTCATGAGTAAAAGCAGCACAAGGTAATTCACAATCTTGAAAATTGACATCGATAGTTATTTCTTGTGAACTGGTACAAGAATTATTATCTGTTACTGTAACGGTATAAGTAGTTGTATTCATTGGAGCAACCGTTATTGATCTTGTTGTTTCATCATTGCTCCATAAGTAAGTTAGTCCTATCTGCTCCACTTCCAGAATAGCCTGCTCTCCTATACACAAAGCCATATTATCGCTGGCAATCGTTACTATAGGATCAGTAATAAATACATTAATGATATGAAATTCACTACAATCATCACCATTTAAACTGACTGTATATTGAGTATTGACAGTTGGTAATACTTCGACTCCATTACCCAAATAGGTATTTATACCATCTGTCCAAACGAGATCATCAGGATCTCCATTTGTCCCTGCAGTTAATACAATAGTTTCATCAGAACATTTCTGGATAGTGCTGGGTACATTGATAGTATAATTTTCACAAACTTGAAAAGCGATACTATTTCCAAAATCCATACAGTCTGACATAATGGATTGTATGGAACCACCAACGAAAATACCCGAAGTACTCGCATCGCTTAAATAACTTAAAGACACAACCGAGTAGTTCCCAATTGCCACTGTTGAAAAAGAAGGATCAGCAGTAATATCTATGATAGTTCCTTGAGTACTTACTAAAAGGTAAATTAGCTCATACCCCGAATCCATATTCCCATTGTTAGATGAAAAACTAATAAGATCACCTTCACAAAATTCACAGGATGATTCTAGACAAACATTAAGGGGTAACGAGTATGAAATATCAAAGCAAGTTCCCGAAATATTTGCTTCATTTTGTCCAATAGCAATACCATTTACCACTGAATTGTCCATATAATTAATCGAGGCTATTCTATAACTACCCGTCGCCCGACCTCTAAATACGGTATTCTCACTAAAATCTACTATAGTGCCGGCCATATCTAACAATAAATAAACATCAGAATAACCAGCCTCACTATTTGCATCAGTAACATCAAAGCTAATAATTTGTCCACGTTTAAAATCACATTGTGCAGACAACTCATTCAACTGAAATGAAAGAATTGTTACAACACAATATATAAAAAAGACTATATTTTTATTTCTAAGAAATATCATTTTAATACATTTATTTAGGTGATAACCAATGAAAATTGAATAGGCCTAATTGAAAGAAATTGTAGCTGCATTAGCATTACAATTTACAGGTGGTTGTTCATTATCTACAATCGTAATCGTAGCTGAATTATCAATAATATTTCCTTCTGAGACTGAGTTTATAATGACTTGAAAGACCTCGTTTGGTTCAAAAGCATTGTTGTCTATAATTGTAATAATGACATCTGCACAAGTTTGACCAGTCGCAATTGTTATATCTTCCATTGATAGCGAAGTGAAATCGTCAGGACTTTGTGCTGATCCATTCTGGGTACTGACTACTACATCAACATCCATTGTACCAGATTCAGATAAACAGACTTCCACGACAACAGTTCCATCATTTTCATTTGAAACTCCATCCGTAATATATACATCTGCTATACAAGAAGTAGTAAAGCAGGATTGGTCTCCATCAGAGCTATCCAGGTTATCGTGTGTAGGGTTCGGTATAGGAACTACTGGATTTGTATTCTGCGGCCCTTCCCATTCTGCAACTTCCACAAAGGCAGTTGCCAAACTATTAGTATACCCATCTTTTGCCCATACTAAATTGATACATTCTGCATTGTTATCAATTACGGATTGGGGCACTGTAAAACATAAATTAGAAGTAGTAACCCAGGCTCCGTTTGAAGGTATCAATATATTGCCTCCATTATCAACGTCTGCTAAATCTATAAAATAATTTAAAAACCCTAAGGTGTTTTCAAAACCTAAACTAGTTGAAAAACCTGTTGCATCTAACGGTCCCACATCTTGAACTAAGTTAAAATTAGAGAAACTAGAAGTTGGCAAACTGGATGTCCCACTTGAATAATCTGCTTTAGAATTATCATAATAAATTCGATAATTCTGACCTGCCAAATCAAAATTTGTTCCATTAACTGAGCTAATTTGTACGTCATAACATACTTGCCCAGAAGTACAATCTACGTCTGATAAACTGAATCTTACATCAAACTGATTTTGAGCGAATAATGAGCTTGAAATTAACATACAAAATAGAGAAAAAATTAAATTTTTCATAGCATAAATGTTTTTATAAAATCATTATTATTTACATTATTTCATAAGAATTATTGCAATTAATTTCGCTTCTTCGTAATACTATATTTAGCTTAATTTTAGACATAGAAATGCCTAAGCTGAATTCAGCATCTTAAAATTTTAAGCGTAATTCAAAGAGAAAGTGGAAATCACCAAAGACCCTCATTATACAATACTATTCGTATAAAACACTTTGAAAAATAATATTAATTTAAGAAATATTAAATAAATAAAATATAAGCCTAATCGTATATAATACAATTATTTAAGTCTATTTATTCGTGGTTGGTTGTACAACTTTAATACACTGTAAATATATTAAAAAAATATTACATATGTAGTGTGTTGATAGATAAAAAACCCTCAAAAAAGAGGTGATTTTTATCTATCTTTTTTCAAATAATATTTTTACGCGTTAGTATTAATCAATACGCGTTCATTCAGAATGGCTGGAAATTTTACCTTGATAAATGATCTAAAAATAAGTGTTTATATCAAAAAAAAATAGGAATATCGAATTTAATAAATCCTCACTTTAAGCCAAGAGAATGTATTTATTTAAAAAACAATCGAAATTACTAAAAATCGCATGCTCTATTTGAGAACAAAAAAATAAGGATAAAACAGTATAAATTGATCAATAGTAAAAAAGATCCTAAATTTTGACTACCCCACTGCAAGCCGATGGAGCTTTCCCAAAATTTTTCCAACTTAAAGGTAGTAAATCGGATCTTTTTGTGGAAGGCGTTTTTATGCAAAAACATCTTTTTTATGACCCCGACGCAAGCATCAGAGAATTTAAGTAATAAAAGAGCTCAGGTTTAGAAAACTGTAATAGAAGATTTGTATCTAATAGTTTCATTATCATGAAATACTCTCATATGAAAAATATAAACACCTGAATCTACTAATTGATTGCGAAAATTTCCATCCCAAAGAACATTCTCACCTTCAATTAAAAGCCCATTTCCTTCTTTCACTAAAGATCCCCATCTATCGTAAATAAAAAAATCGTATGCACTAAATTCATTTGGATTTGCACAATGAATCAAAAAATTGTCATTCGTATTATCCCTCTTTAAAGGACTAAAACAATTGGGCATAAAAATTTCAAATTGATCACAGAAATCAATACATTCCATATCATCACAATCTATATCTCCGTCTCCATCATTATCGACACCATCTCCACAATCTTCAATTATTGGTGGACAGTCTAGATCTAATATATTGACCAGACTATCCAAATTTGTAATACAACCTGTCGATGCATTTCTAACAGAAATCGTATACATACCCACAGTCAAATCTGAAAATGTAGAGCCCATTTGATAACTTATTCCACCATCAATACTGTATTCAAAATTTGATTGATCCGCTATCACTGTGATAGATCCATTATTTTCTTCAGGGCAATTTGTTATCTCTGTAATTTCTATTGATAAAATCATGGGAATTCCGCAATCCATATCATCACAATCTATATCTCCATCTCCATCATTATCAATCCCATCTCCACAAGAACTAAGGCTTCCTTCACAATAAATGTCTATCGCATTACAAGAAAAATCCATACAATCTATAAATCCATCTTCATCATTATCCAACCCGTCTGTACAAGATATTATATCGTTTTCAATAAAATCAACACAAGAAACATCAGTATTTGTATTAACAATTCCTGTCAACAAATCAATATCAAGACTTGTTTGTGTATTCATGTTTATCCATTCAGAAATATTGATAAATGCATTCGCATAACCCATTGTGGTAGGGTCTTCTGCACAGTCCAATTCGAAACAAAATTCATCAGGGTCCGAAAGTTCAATAGCAAAACACAATTGAGCAACGCTAAGAGAGTTATTTACAGGTACAATTACACCTCCATTATTGACATCAACTAAATCTATAAAACAATTTAGAAATCCTAAATTATCTTCATAGGGCAAATTTCCATCTACGAATCCAGCATCAAGATCTTCCAAAGATTGAACGACAACCAAGCCAGAATAATCACTCATATCCAAATAACTGATCAGCGAATCTGGAATTATAGAAATATCTAATGAATTATAATACAATCTATAATTCTGGCCAGACAAATTCCAATCAGCATTTCCTGTGTTTGTAAGAAGAAGATCATAACAAATTATTTTATTTTGATAATCTATACTTTTCTTTTCAAAACTTACACTCACTTTATTTTGAGCATCAACATGCGAAAAAGGCATTACATAGAATGCAACACCTAATAAAACATGAAATAATAAATTAAAATTCTTCACTTTCATAATAAAAAGAGCGGGAAGACTTATCATCCTCCCGCATTATTAATAATGTATTAAATTTTTATAAATCGCTCAAAATATCGCTCCTCTCCATAATCTAATATCAGAACATAAGCTCCTTTCGGATATGCCGAGACATTGAGATTGATGTTCAAGTATTCTGAACTCACTGATATTTCAGAACTATAATTTTCCAAAACTACCTGCCCTAATTTATTAACAATAGATACCTTAACTTCACTATTGTCTACAAAAGGAATCTCTATGGTCAATTTAGTTGATGTAGGATTTGGATATAATACAATTTCGTTTGAAAAAGTATTCTTCACCTCAATCACTATAGGGCCAAATATTTCAATTTTTCCATCAAGGTCTACCTGCCTAATTCTATAATAATAATTTCCACTGCGATCAACATCATTATCATCAAAATTATATTCTAATCTTTGATTTGAAGTCCCCGCTGCATCTACTGTACCAATTTCATTGAAATCAGAAATATTAAGAAACGATCTTTCGACAATAAATTTGTCAGAATTCAATTGCGCATCTATAATCCAAGTCAATTCGTTTCTTCCTTCACCGTCGATATGTTCTCCATAAAAATCCACCAATATCACTGGTAGTACAATGGATGTTAATCCGAAATCAATCGTCATATCTCCATTCAATTCATTAACATTATCCTGATCATTTCCTGCTCCAAGTAGTTCTGTCGGTTCGTCGCCTACAGTAAGGTTAATAATATCTGAAATAATATATCCTCCCATAACCAATTGAATACCATTGTCATCATTATCAACATTATCATCAGAACCATTGCCAGCTGAACTTGAAGGAAATAAGGATGGAGGAAGAAATCCAACCGCATAGTTTCCAGGTTTTAACCCGTCAAACAAATAAGTACCCGCAGTAGATAAATCAATTTGATTTATCGGGAGTAGTTCATTTATTCCACCAGTTCCACTTCTATCTTCTAAAGTTCCATTTGCATCTGCATCAAAAAATAATTCCATTTCTATCGGCGTTAAACTAAGGTCACTTGAAAACACTTCATCCCCGTTATTTAATGATCCGTCATTATCGTAATCTATAAAAACCATAGAACCAATACTTACCGTTTCATAAAATCCAGCATCAATAGAAGGTATCACATCTCCATCCACTACTGTTATGGTACTCGTCCATCCAGTAAGCGGATCCGCATCTGAGTCACTTACAAAACTTGTCGCGTTTCCACCATTCACATTTTGATCCGTAATAAATAAATCCATAATGCCTGAATCAAAACCTATGATATAACTGCCCGGCGCTACTTTAAAATTATAACTACCTGGAAGACCAGTAATCAGATCAAGAGTACTTAACTGTGTTTCAATAATGTCATTTGCATCAATATTTCCGCTATTATCTCTATCATCTGGGAGTCCATCCAAGTCATTATCAGAAAATAAATAAACTGATATTCCATTGATTCCAGATTCATCAGGATCTTGCAGGCCATTGCCATTGTCATCACTGAATACAAAATCTCCTATACAAGCAATAATACGACTACATACATGAACCAGTAATGCCTCACTTATATCTATACATTCACCAGCTACATTATCAATTGACATCCCTATTTCAAGATTTGAAACCATTGAAGAAGTCAGATAATTAATAGCATAAACATGATACACACCTTCTGGTAGCATACCAACAATATTAGTATTGTGAATTGATAATATTTGATCATCTGTACTAGCAACTACATATACTGTAGTATAATCTGCAGTATTATTTCCTCCTGATTCTTCTACTATGAGATGCTCATCAGAATATATATCACAGATAGGATCACAAACTTGAACTATCAGTACATCACTTACATCTAAACATTCACCAGCTACATTATCAATTGACATCCCTATTTCAAGATTTGAAACCATTGAAGAAGTCAAATAATTAATAGCATAAACATGATACATACCTTCCGGTAATATCCCTACATCATTGGTATTATGGATAGATAAGATTTGATTATCCGTACTAGCAACTACATACACTGTGGTATAATCTGCAGTGTTGTTTCCTCCTGATTCCGCTACAATAAGATTCTCATCAGAAAATACATCACAAGCAATGTTACAATAACTCTGATTTACTAAAATTTCGATCATAGAATTATTTGTACACCCATTACCATCTGTAATGGTAACGGAATAAGTTGTATTCTGACTTGGGGAAACAGATATACTACTGGTAGTTGCACCAGTGTCCCACAAATATGAATATCCAGATTCTACTACTGAAATAGATGCAAGATCTCCTGGACAAACCTCTGCATCACCTACTAACGTAACACTTGGTACATCATAAATCTCAAATTCAATATTTGCACTAGAAGCACAACCATTCAATGTAAGTGAATAAGTGTAATTCAAGCTTTCTAATAGGTTCACATTCGTAGGATTTGCTACCGCTCCTCCACTCGTTGTCCAGCTTCCGCCAGTTTGTCCTGCAGGTTCTAAACTTGTCAGATCATATGAAAATACTGATTCCTGACATACACTTTGATCTGCAATATTTACTGCAACTACGTCTATCACTTCTACAAATAATGAACTACTATTGCTACAATTATTCGAATCTGTGATCGCCACTGTATATGTAGTACTTACACTTGGTGATACGGTAATAGATGAATTTGTAGATCCTGTACTCCATTCGTATGTTGAGAATGGCTGACTTACCGATATGGTAGTACTTGCTCCTTCACATATTTCTGCATCGCCTACTAAACTAAGGCCTGGCATATCATATATCTCAAATTCAATACTTGCACTAGAAGCACAACCATTCACTGTAAGTGTATAGGTGTAATCCACGTTTTCTAATAGATCTACATCCGTAGGATTTGCTATCGCTCCTCCGTTCGTTGTCCAGCTTCCGCCAGTTTGTCCCGCAGGTTCTAAACTTGTCAGATCATATGAAAATACTGATTCCTGACATACACTTTGATCTGCAATATTTACTGCAACTACGTCTATCACTTCTACAAATAATGAACTACTATTGCTAC
>CALKXE010000030.1 GCA_938003955.1 uncultured Saprospiraceae bacterium
AAAAATACTGCTATTAATGAATAATCTAATGTGCTTAAGGATACCATAGTTAATTAGGAATTTTTCCCGATCTGTAAAAGTGTTACGGGGTTTATAATATAAAGATACCTATTTCAATAGAGGATATAAATCCTCTATTGATTTTCTTTTATAAATAATGATAACCCGTCTCTTAAGGTTATTAATACTGAAAAGTATGCAAAGCATTTACCATATCAGAATAGGTTTGTTTTAAATAAGTTTTTTTATTGATTCAATTCTCCAGATCCATAATGGAATTTAATAGTAGTTGTCTTAACTAGCTTTTGTTTTCTACATTTGCCATTGACAAACTCTTTACTTAGTTTAGCACCGTAACAAAACAGACAGAACAATGTCCAAAGATAAATCCGCATCATTTATGATCAGATTCACACAGAAAATATACGAATCTGAAGAAGGAAATGCCAACGTACAATGGAGAGGAAAAATATCTCACGTCCAGAGCGGAGATGATCAAGGTTTTGTGGAGTTTGATCGCGCTGTAGATTTCATGCAAGAGCATCTTGGAAATGTAACTCAAGCTACAATAGAAGACAAAACTGAGAAAGAACAAGAAGGTCTTCTGTCTAAGAGTTTTGATATGTTGAAGAAGTTCAAAGATCAGGCACCATCTTTTGTAATGGACACGATCAAAGATCCTATGGGACAAGTAGGTAACATACAAGGTCAGATAAAAGAACAAATAAAGGATGTAAGCGAAGATTTAAGCCAGAAATTAGATGTAGACAATCTAAGAATGGCATCAAAGTCTGATTATAAAGAAGTATTATCGATGATGAAAGCAATGTCAAAACAAATCGAAAAGCTTACTGAAAAAGTAGATCAAATGGATAATTCTAAAAAGTAATAATGTCCATAGATCACAATCTCGAAAATATAAAAACAAGTAGACAAGAAGCATCGCTGGTGATAGAAACACTTGGAGGCTTTCGTGTATTTGTTGACGGGCGTGAGATTACTCCAAAGGATTGGGGGCGAGATAAAACGGCACAATTAATTCAATTTTTTATAACAGCTAGGCATAGACGTGGTCTGCATAAAGAACAGATCATAGACAGACTATGGGAAGACTCTACGCTAGATGAAGGTATGAGAGATATCAAAGTTGCGCTTCATGGAATAAATAAGGCTTTAGAACCAAACAAAAAACCACGAGTAGAGCCAAAATATATAATAAGACAAGGACTTACATATCGTCTTAGTGAAAAACAAGTATGGATAGATGCAGAAGCTTTTGATCAATCACTTGCTTTGGAAAACTTGAATATTAAAGATAATCCCAAACATTCTATACAGATTCTAAAGTATGCAACTGAGCTATATAAAGGTACATATTTGCCTAACAGAGTCTTCAATGATTGGACATCTACAGAGAGAGAGAGACTGCAACTATTGGCAATAAATGCAATGATTAATTTGGGAGAATTAACGCTAGAATCGAACCCTACAGAGAGTATCAGGCTTGCTCAAGAAGCATTAATTATTGATGCGACTTGGGAAGAGGCATATCGTCTTCAAATGACGGCGTATGCACTAAAGAAAAATAGACCACAGGTCATAAAGACTTATCAAGCTTGTGTTAAAGTACTTGATAAAGAATTTGGCATCGATCCACTTCCCGAGACAAAAAGAATATACGATCAAGTAATGGGAATTTGAGTTAGTTATCTTTCCTAACTATCCACGCATCCTGCGGTGTCGCTTTTCCATCTTTCACATCTTGAATTATAACATCAAGTACAGTATCACTTTTGAAAAGTGTCCTCATGAATGAATCAGGATGAAAAGCTGAATAAGTTCTGTGTCCTTCGATTACATTTCCTCTTATTACCAATTGCCCCTTATCATATTGATTAATCTCTGTTGGAGACATGATCTTTTTAAAATTATCTCCTTGTGTGGTTACGAATAATAATCCGCCTTTCTTTAGAACTCTTTTCAATTCACCAGCCCATTTATAATGCATGTCTTCTGATAAATGGGTAAATATTGATATTCCATAAACAAAGTCAAATGCCCCGTCTGGATAAGGTAAACTCGGTTCTAAAGTATTTAAATTGAAATCAACATTGTCTAAATTTTCCTTGCACCAAGAGATTGACTTTGCATTATAGTCAGTTCCCGAAACGGTACTCTGTCCACCTAATAGTTCTGGCATATGTCTGACTACCCTGCCCGGCCCACATCCCCAATCTAGAATTGAGACTGTTTCGGAATCATTATACTTTCTTAAGTTATGGACAATCCATTTCGCCACTTCCTTACCGCCAATCAAATATTTTTCATAATTGATCTGAAAAGATTCGTACATCAAATAGTCAGGAGGAAGTTTGATGTCAGGATTAGCATTCAAAAAAGCTTTATTAGCCTGTTTGTTTTTGAAACTCTGAACGTAATATCTTACTCTATCCGTTAAATGCATCAACTTTAATTTTCGAAGTAGATTTGAGATATTTCCTTTGTTCATATTTGCTGATAATTGATGGTACACTATTCTTTCTATAGCTTCTGCAAAAGTAAATATTATTACCATTAGATTTTATATATTTAACTTCAAATTATCAATGACTATGACTACACAGATCAGATCTTTAGCGCAATACAAAGAGGAATACAAAAAGAGTATCGATAATCCTGGGGCATTCTGGAAAGAACAAGCTGAAACGTTTACCTGGTCAAAGCCATTTGATAAGACGCTCGAATGGAATTTTGATGACCCTGATGTAAAGTGGTTTCTTAACGGTAAGATGAATATCACTGTTAATTGTTTGGATAGGCATATTGAAGAAAGAGGAAATCAAACCGCTATATTATGGGAACCAAATGATCCTGATAGTGAGGCGCAAGAATATACTTATAAAGAATTATTGGCAGCAGTTAATCGTTGTGCCAATGGAATGAAGTCTAAAGGTATTCAAAAAGGTGATCGAGTCGTATTCTATATGCCTATGGTTCCAGAATTGGCGATCGGACTTCTTGCATGTGCCAGAATTGGTGCTGTGCATTCGGTGGTATTTGCTGGTTTTTCTGCACAAGCATTAGCTGACCGTGTCGATGATGCTCAGGCAAAGATGATTGTGTGTTCAGATTTCAATCATAGAGGAACTAAAATTATCCCCGTAAAATCTGTCGTTGATCAAGCAATGGATATTGGTTGTAACTCTGTAGAAACGGTATTGGTACATAACAATAGAGATGGAGATGTTGACTGGAGTGATGACACAGATGTTTGGTGGCATGAGATTATCGCTGGACAATCAGATATCTGTGAACCGGAGGAAATGGATAGTGAGGATATGCTATTTATACTTTATACTTCAGGATCAACGGGTAAGCCAAAAGGTGTAGTGCATACATGTGGCGGTTATATGGTCTATACATGTTATAGTTTTAGAAATGTATTTCAATATCAAGACGGTGATGTCTATTGGTGCACTGCGGATATTGGATGGATTACTGGACATTCATATATCGTGTACGGTCCTTTATTAGCGGGAGCGACTACTATGATGTTCGAAGGTGTCCCAACTTATCCAGATGCAGGACGATTCTGGCAGATTTGTGAAAAACATAAAGTCAATCAATTCTATACTGCGCCAACCGCGATAAGGGCTCTCATGGCTAAAGGTGATCAATGGCCAGCAAAATATGATCTATCCTCAATCAAAATGCTAGGATCTGTAGGAGAACCGATCAATGAAGAGGCTTGGCACTGGTATGATAAACATATCGGTAAAGGAAAGGCGCCAATCGCTGATACTTGGTGGCAGACCGAAACTGGCGGTATAATGATCACTCCAATACCTGGTGTAACAGATACTAAACCGACGTATGCTTCTTACCCACTTCCTGGTGTCCAGCCTGTACTTGTGGATACTGATGGTAATATAAAGGAGGATAATGATGTAGAAGGATTATTATGTATAAAGTTTCCATGGCCCTCTATTATCCGAACTACTTATGGCGACCACGAAAGATGTAAGAATGTATATTTCTCAGCTTTTAAAGGAATGTACTTCACTGGTGATGGTGCCAGAAGGGATGCAGAAGGTAGAATTCGAGTGATCGGTCGTGTCGATGATGTCATCAATGTATCTGGTCATAGAATGGGAACGGCGGAGGTGGAAAATGCAATCAATGAGCATCCGAATGTAATAGAATCTGCAGTTGTCGGATATCCTCATGATATCAAAGGACAAGGTATCTATGCATATGTAATTAGTCAAGATAAAGAAATCGATGATGCATTTCGAAAAGAGATATTGGATGTCGTGAAAAGAGAAATAGGACCGATTGCTAAGCCAGACTTGATTCAGTTTGTAACTGGCCTCCCAAAGACCAGATCTGGTAAAATCATGAGACGAATCCTTAGAAAGATTGCATCTAAAGATGCTGACAACTTGGGTGATATATCTACGTTATTGAATCCAGAGTGTGT
>CALKXE010000031.1 GCA_938003955.1 uncultured Saprospiraceae bacterium
TCCACAAATGGGATCAATGCCGAGCATACTTATCCAAGATCAAAAGGAGCAAGTGAAGGCAATGCGCATTCTGATATGCACCATTTATTTCCGACAAGGTCACCTGTCAATTCTGCAAGAAGTAATTTTCCATTTGGAGAAATAGATGATAATCTAACGACGAATTGGTTTCATCTTAGTGGAGAAGAAGATGAAATTCCAGTTGATAACATTGATCAATATAGTGAGCGAATCAATGGAAAGTTTGAACCCAGAGAAGATCACAAAGGAAATGTTGCACGAGCTGTCTTTTATTTTTATGCGATGTATAAAGAGGAAGCGCTTGATGCTGATCCTGGTTTTTTTGAAACTATGCGCCAAACACTGTGCGAGTGGCATAGACAAGATCCTGTTGATTTACTGGAATGGGAAAGGACCTATCTAATAGCAGAGTACCAAAATAATCTGCCAAATCCATTTATTCTTGATTCGACATTAGTTAGACGAGCATTTTGTGAAGGACTAATATTGGATACTGAAGAATATTCGACAGCAAAAATAGATGTATATCCAAACCCAGTTGTAGATGTAGTTAAAGTGACTTCAAAAGGAGAGAGTCTAGTAAAAGTTGTGGATGTTTATGGGAATATCTTTATGGAAAAGAGGTTTTTTGACTTGACGAAATTGGACTTTTCCGCTTTGAGTTCTGGTAATTATTTCATTATCGTAAACGGTGAAGGAAAAAAAGTGATTAAACTTTAATACTTAAATTCTTCGATGTTTGCGTCGTGGTTATATAGAAGATGGTATTTGCACAAAAACGCTTTATGGCAAAAAGGAAAAGATCTTTTTTACTAGTAAAGAGATAATTTTTAGAAAAATCGTCTACATTTTCTCTTCAAAAAACGCATTTAATTCACTGAAGCTTGGATTCACCATCAACACAGACCCATCAGTATCTAACAAATATTTAGTAGGGATTTCTTTGACACCATACTGAGTAGCGATCGGCCCATCAAATCGATCCAATTGCACTATATGATGTGGCCAATTGAGATTATCTTTTTGAATTGCTTTTTTCCATCTTGTTTCATTGGTCTCTATAGCAACTGAGACAATATCGAAACCACTTGCATCTGTGAATTTCTTCCCATAAAACTTTTTGTGCAGCTCTACTAAATCTGGACTTTCTATGCGGCACGGTCCACACCAAGATCCCCAAAAATCTAATAAAACATACCGACCATTCATATCATCTAATGAAAAAGAATTGCCATTGATGAGTGTCGTTGTGAAACTTGGTACTTTCTCTCCATCACCAAACTTAGGCATGATATAGACTTTGTAACCAATAAATCCGACGACTGCTAGCCCAAGAAGTATGTTTGTTATTATAGAGAATGTCTTTTTCATATGTGTTTTGTTTCTACCTGAATAAGATGGTGAAGAAGTCGGAGGTTTTTAAAACCTCCGACTTCTAATTAATACTTAAATAGACCACAATAATACCCTTATTGTTTTTTAAAGAAGGTATAAAAATATCCAACCGTCCCCAGCCCTACAATTTAATCGTGAAGACTACTTTATGAAATGCACCTTATTAGGAACAAAGGACAAAAATATTCTCGTACTTTAGCCAATCGAAAAATGATACATAATAAAGTGGCCGATCAATATTGATTGTGCAACACTTTACAACTGAAAACAACCTTGTTATGGCTGAGAATAGCGAAAAAAAACTCTTTCTACTTGATGGTAACGCATTGGTATATCGTGCCCATTTTGCATTTATTACGAGACCTCTTATCAATTCTAAAGGATTGAATACGTCTGCGATTACAGGTTTTGTACGAACTTTGTGGGACTTATTGATCAATCAGAAGCCAACACATATCGCTGTAGCTTTCGATCCTAAAGGAGGAACATTCAGACATGATTTCTTTCCAGAATATAAAGCGGGTAGAGATGAAACACCTGAAGATATTAAGATCGCATTTCCCTACATCAAGCAGATCGTAGAGGCATTCAACATACCAATCGTAGAAGTGCCAAACTATGAAGCTGATGATACTATCGGTACATTGTCTAAGCAAGCCGAAAAAGAAGGGTTTCAAGTATATATGGTAACTCCGGATAAGGATTATGCTCAGTTAGTCTCTAATAATATATTCATGTATAAGCCTTCTCGTCAAGGGAATGGTGTAGATATCTGGGGAGAGAAAGAGATAAAAGAAAAGTGGGATATCGATGATGTACTTAAAGTCATAGATGTTCTAGGATTACAAGGTGATAAAGTGGATAATATACCTGGTGTTCCGGGAATTGGTCCAAAAACTGCCGTCAAATTATTGAAGCAGTTTGGAACAATGGAAGGGATATTGGCTGGAACTGCAGAACTTAAAGGAAAGCAGAAAGAGAACTTAGAAAACTTCGCTGAGCAAGCTAGGTTATCATACAGATTAGCGACGATTGATCTAAATGTTCCGATCCAATTCGATGCAGAACGATATATTCTTGAGCCATTTGACAAACCAAAACTAGAAAAGTTATTCAAAGAACTTGAGTTCCGATCATTGGCTACTCAGATACTTGGTCAAGGCGAAAACTCTGGTCCTACAGTGCAACAAGGAGATTTGTTTGCTACATATCAACGTGCTTCTTCTGCGGATATTAAAGAAGTGAAGAAGAGTTATTCTGTAGCAAAGACAGATATCACAACACTAAAACATGATTATCAATTAATCGATACACCAGAATTGAGAAAGGATCTAGTCGCTAAACTAGAAAAGCTTAAATCATTCTCATTTGATACAGAAACGACTAATATAGATGCAAATATCGCAGAGTTAGTCGGGCTAGTGTTTTCATATGAAGAAGGTGTAGCATACTATGTACCGATTCCTGAGGATCAAGCCGTAGCAAAGTCGATCTGTGCAGAATTCAAAGGAGTACTAGAGAATACAGAAATAGAATTAGTAGGACAGAATATCAAGTATGATGCATTGGTCATGAAGTGGTATGATGTGGAGCTAGATGGTAAGTTTTTCGATACCATGATTGCGCATTATCTCTGCGAGCCAGACCTTAGACATAAGCTTGATTATTTAGCAGAAGCATATCTAGATTATAAGATGGTACCCATCACTGATATTATAGGTAGAGCGGGTAAGAATCAGCTTACAATGCGTGACGTAGATATCGAAAAAGCAAAAGAATACGCTGGTGAAGATGCGGATATGACACTCAGATTGCAAGCTCCATTTACGGAGATGATGAAGGAGAACGAGATCTTAGATCTATATCATACAATGGAAGCTCCATTGATCAAGGTATTAACAGACATCGAATTCGAAGGTGTGAGAATCAATAAAGAATTTCTTGATGACTACTCAGTAAAGTTGGGAGGAATGATAGCTGACATCAAAAAAGAAATCTATAAAGACGCTGGAGTAGACTTCAATATCGCTTCTCCTAAGCAAGTTGGACAGGTATTATTCGAGCGTATGGAAATCCCATACAGGTGGAAAAAAACGAGTAGTGGACAGTACTCTACCGACGTAGAAAAACTGACTGAACTAGCTCCTAATCATGAGATTGTAAATAAGATATTGACTTACAGAAAGTATAGTAAACTGAAATCTACTTATGTAGATGCATTGCCATTAATGATCAATCCTAAGACGGGTCGAATCCACAGTAATTTCAATCAAGCAAGAGCTGCGACCGGTAGATTAAGTTCTGATAAACCAAATCTCCAAAACATCCCTATCAGAGATGAAGCGGGAAGAGAGATTAGAAAAGCATTCGAGCCAAGAGACGAAAATCATATTCTACTAGCTGCCGATTATTCACAGATAGAACTGAGATTGATTGCTGAAATTAGCGGTGATGAGGCGATGATGGAAGCATTTATCCAAGGAAATGATTTCCACCGTGCTACAGCTGCAAAAGTCTACGACACACCGTATGATGATGTGACAGCAGATCAAAGAAGAAATGCTAAAACAGTCAACTTCTCGATTACTTATGGGGCTGGGGCGACAAACCTAAGTAAACAACTAGGTATAAAAAGAACAGAAGCGACAGAGTTGATTCAGAACTATTTCGAACAGTTCGAAGGACTAAAACGATATATGGATGAAACCAAAGAGTTCGCTAGAGAAAATGGATATGTAAAAACAATGCTTGGCAGAAGAAGAAACCTCAGAGATATCAATAGTAAAAATGGTCTCACAAGAAGTAATGCAGAGCGTATGGCTATCAATACTCCCGTGCAAGGAACAGCTGCCGATATGATCAAAATAGCAATGATCAATATCCACAAAGCGATGAAAGATCAAAACTTAAAATCAAAAATGATTCTTCAAGTGCATGATGAACTTGTATTCGATGTGTACAAACCAGAATTAGAAGAGCTAAAAACATTAGTAGAAAAATTAATGAAGAATGCTATGCCAAATCTGAAAGTCCCGATTCTGGTAGGCATGGA
>CALKXE010000032.1 GCA_938003955.1 uncultured Saprospiraceae bacterium
GCAACGTTTGCGTGGTCGCATATCCGATTCCACTTGTTCCTCCTATTACTAATGCTACTTTGTCTTTAATTGAATTCATGTTTGTTATGTTTACACAATAGGCAGACTGGTCTGTCTATTGATGTTTAAAAAAAAGTTTTCTCTCATATAACCTAAGTGCCAGAGCTGACCACCTTAGTATTTTATTATCTTATTATTTAACTTATTATCTTCTTACACATTTCTTTCGCTACTGTCATTGGCCACACATCTTGATGCAAATGGCTCTCAGCTACAGCACCTTCATAAAGGAGGTATATTTGCTTTGCTAGCATTGAACTAGTTAATCCCTCTTTCACTATTAAGTTTTCTTCTACCAGCCCTTCAATAAGATTTAAGAATTGCAATTTTTGTGTTTGAATCTCTTTCCTTATGTCTTCATTTTCCTTGGGCAATTCTGATATTGTATTAATGCACCAACAACCATTAAATGTATCACTTTGAAAAAATTCAATGAGAAAATCAAAAAGTCCTATGACTCTACCCTCTCCTATCGGTCCTTCATCTGTAAAGTTCTTGACTGCTTCTAGAAGCCCCTCGTTTTTATATTGAAGATATGCTATACATATATCATCTTTCGATTTGAAGTGATTGTATAATGTGGCTTTAGCGATCCCAGCCTCACTAATAATTTCATTGATCCCAGTCAGATTATATCCATTCTGATAGAAGAGATTGGCAGCTGTTTCAATGATATTCTGCTTGACCTGTGATATTTTCATGATGCAAATATAAACAAATATAATAGACAGACAGACTTGTCTACCTGTTTAACTTAATTTTAAAT
The DNA here is from genome assembly GCA_938003955.1 of uncultured Saprospiraceae bacterium. GTDB lineage: Bacteria > Bacteroidota > Bacteroidia > Chitinophagales > Saprospiraceae > CAJXUU01. The sequence continues at coordinate 827 of CALKXE010000032.1, forward strand.
TAGTCTTTCAAATTAATAACTTTGGATCTATATATAACACCATAGTCTTCCAACAAAAGCCTTTCACTAAACTGAATTAAATTAAATGCTAACACTAGACGAGACGTTCGAAGATCAAACATATATAGAACAGGCACTTTCAATGGGCGGTTACGATAACTGTACTTTTAAAAGATGCAATTTCGAAAAATCTGATTTGGCAGAGATTAATTTTACAGAATGTACTTTCCAACAATGTCATTTTGGTAATGTGGCACTAGATAATGTAGGATTTAAGGACGTCAGCTTCGATGGATGCAATTTCTTAGGAAGTGACTTTACTAACTGTTCCGTTTTTCTGTTGAGAATGAACTTTACAGAATGTCATATGGATCTAGCTTTATTATCAAAATTGAAATTAAAAGGAACAAAGTTCAACAATTGTAGCATGAAAGAAGTTGACTTCTCGGAATGTGACCTAACCGAGTCTTCATTTGATTCGTCAAATCTAGATCGAGCAATCTTCCAAAATTGCAACTTGACGAAGGCTGACTTCCGAGAAGCAAAATACTATTCATTTGACCCTTCGCAGAATATGCTAAAGAAGACTAAATTTTCTAAAGATGGAGTCATGGGTCTGCTTAGCAGATTTGATATAATCGTAGACTAATATACAATGGAAACAAAAATATATAGACCGCAAATCGTACAAGAGATAAGAGATTATTATGGTGAAGCAATTCATCACTCGACTTTCGAGACGATACAGGAGCATATGAATACGCTAGCGAATATGTTATATAAAGGTATACAAGCGGGTAATGAGTATCTCTACGTAGAAATCAGTAATTATCATCCTCTTTTCCTTGGAGACCCAATTTCACAAATAAAAGATGCCAATCTCGACCTGATAGACTGCCAATGGACCATAGCATGCGAATATGGATTCAAGTCGTGGGAAGATGTACTTGACCTAAGAAAAACAGAGTATAACCAACCATTCGAAGAAGCTGTAGATTTCTTGTTGAATGGAAATTTCCATGAGCTACAAATGCATATAAAATCATACCCAAGTATACTCACCGCAAGTTCTCAATATGGTCACAAAGCAACAATTCTACACTACACTGCCAGTAACGGAGTAGAACTCTGGAGACAGCAAGTACCGCAAAATCTGCCAGAAATGACGGCATATTTGTTAGAAATGGGCGTATCGAAATGGACACTTATGAACGCATACGGAAGTCAATATGATACCATGACATTACTAAGGTCAAGTATACACCCGAAAAGCGCAGGCATAGCAAATGAAATGGAGTCTATCTTTTCATAACTAATTTAGGGATATTCCATGGTACTGAATATCCTTTATTTATATAGCTAATTGGTCTTTAACTTCTGAACAATTACACCGTTTTTCCATGATTATACGTAAATACGAAGTAATATTTTTCAATTGAACTTTTCGCTTGCCCAAGTGTGGCTTGTTTCGAAGAGACAAACGCACTGTGGCGAATGCGCTAGGCGTTCATTTTTGGCTTGGCCCATTGAGATTAACATCTCAACTAGCGAACCAATCCCGATAGCTATCGGGACCAAGGCTTTACCTGATTCTTAACGCCATTAGTATCACATTTTGACTAAGCTCACAAAACTCGCTTTCGTGCGTTTTCTGCGAATCGGGTGTTTTCTTCGAAAGCCATCCCTTTTACCACCCTTGTCTCAAACAGTCGCTGAACGGTGTAGCGAATAGAATATTCGTGGGCCGTTTGTGAGCTCTTAACGCCAAAATATAATCCTAATATCCGCTGGACTTGGGTAATTTGTGTACAAATTACCTCTTGTCTAAACCAGCTAAGGCCAATTAAACTAATTTAAAATGATATCTTTTCAAAAAATCACCGCTTTACTAGTAAAATGAATCAATTATGTAATTGGTGTGCTTACTTCTGAATATCCCTAATTTAGAGGAGTATTCGTCTCAAAATCAAATAACGTAAGATTCCTAATCGTATAATGCGCTCTCCAAAGATCCCAAAGATTATTGAAGTACTGTTGTCGTGCTCCTTGTTCTTCCTGGATTGCTATATTTAGATTGGTCACATCGATCTTTCCTATTTGAAACCTTTTCTTTGCGATATCCAATCTTCTTAATGCTATATCTAATGCTTCCTCCGCTAATTTTAATTGATCTCTTTTTAGCGAGAACTGCTCCACATTAACCAAGATATCTCTCTCAAAAGTGACTTCATTTTGACGCACTTGTAGTTTTGTGATTTCTAGATTCGATTTTGCTATTTCTCTCTGTGCTTTCCGTCTTCCAAAATCAGCTATAGGCACGTTAATTCTCAGGCTCACGCCTTCTTGATCTAACAAGTTTGTATAAGCACCATCAAAAGTATTTGCATTTTTTGTCAACCCGAACGATCCAGCTAATAATAGACTAGGTCCATTATTCTTTTGCGCTTCCTCTACTTGTCTTTCTGCGCTTAATAGTGCCAATCTAAATTGATCCGTTTGACTTCTATTTCTTTGTGCATATTCTAACGCTTTATTCTTGTCAATATCGTAAACGGTAATAGGTTCCGGCTGACTAAAATCAAACTCCACCTCGCTTGTCAATCCTAAAAAATCCCTAAGAATCTCCGTTTTATTTTGAACACCTAACTCCAATCTAGCTACAGTACCATCTGCATTTTTAGCACTGAGTTGTATTTGAAGGAGGTCAGTTTCCGAAATCCGACCGACACTAAATCTACCTTCAGAATTCACAGCTATAGAATCTAGATAATCCCTATTATTCCGCGCTTCTATGAGACTAAGCTTTGTAGTGTAAAGATCAAAAAAGTTATTTACAGCATCGAAAGCGATTTTTTCATTGTCTTCAACAAACACTTTTTTGGACAAGGCATAATTTAATTCAGCTTCTTGTTTATCCCATTTATATGGATTCAACTGAAATAATGGTTGTTCGAATCCAATTATAATCGGGTTCGATAGATAAGATGATCTTGCATCAATAGTATCTTGAGCAAACTGATCAAGTCTCCTTAGATTAGAAGAAACAAAAACAGATCCTCCTGTTGCTCCTATTACTTGATTAAGGTTTAATCCTACACTATTTGTCATAAATGAATTATTGACAAATTGAGCACCACCTGGAAGATTGATTTGCGTGACGCTTCGATTGATATTTGGAAGTATAGCTTCAAAACCAATCTGTGGCTTGAACACCGATTTAGAAGCTGTATATCTCCACTCTTGATTTTCTCTACTTGTTTTTGCTAGAAGGTAATCAGGAGACTCTGATTGAGCAGATTCAATAATATCATATATACTTGCTGAGATCATCTCTTGAGCACTTCCTATTGACGTAAATCCAAATATTAATATGATTGATAGTTGTATTATATTTTTCATAAGTTTCGCGATTTATTAATCTGTTCTCAATGCTGTAATCGGATCCATCTTTGCCGCCTTTTGTGCAGGCATGATCCCAAATATGATTCCAATACTTACTGCAATCCCAAAGCTTAGCATAATGGATGAAAATGATATCACAGTTGATATATCCGCATAGGCCGCTATCACTTTTGCGCCGACAATCCCAAGGACTACACCTATGATTCCCCCCGCTAAACTGATCGCAATTGCCTCTAATAAAAACTGATAGATTATATCTTTTTCTGTCGCTCCAATAGATCTTCTTAGTCCTATTTCTTTCACTCTTTCTAATACACTGGCTAGCATGATATTCATGATTCCTATTCCTCCTACAAGCAACGAAATACCTGCAATTACTGCGAGTATCAAGTTCATTGTCTCTTGCGTACTCTGTTGTTGCTTGATAAGTAATTCTGGCACTTTGATTTCAAAATCTGCCTGATCATTGTGTCTTCTTAGTAATAGCCGACTGATAAGCTCCGCACTTGACTCCATTCTATTTGCATCAGCCAATTTAACAACGACTTTATCTAATTGGTGGTAATTTTTATTTTGAGTCTCATCGTCATCATTACGCTTTACATCTTCTTTTCCGATTCGTATCTTATTATTGATTCTAAGTTTATAAGTATCAAATGGGATGAATATTATATTACTATAATTATTGACATCGAGTTTAGTGAGATTCTCTTTGGATATCATTCTTTTTTTCAATACTCCGATTACCCGAAAAACAACATTATTTGATTTCACAAACTTATCAATCGGATTCTTTCCTAAGAATAACCGAGCAGCTGCATTCGCACCAAGTACACAAACATTTACTCCATTCTTATGATTATCTGAGAAAAACGAACCTTTGCTTAACTCCAAGTTATTGACATTAAAAAAATCATTATTAACACCATAGCACTTTGACTTCACCAAGTTCCTCCCGTACAAGATTTTAGCATCGTCTTCTGTCTCAATGGATAGTGTTTCGATTCCGGGCACTATGTTTTTAATCGCTTCTACATCATCAAGAGTTAGTCCAGGTGTATAGGATTTCTTTTCTTCCTTGTTATTACTTTCTCCTTCAGATTCATTTTGTTCTGGAGGGATAGCATTGATTACGATATTATTGGTTCCTATGATTTTTAATTGATCGAGGATTGATTTCTTAGCTCCATTACCGATAGCCAGCATGGCCACCACAGCAAATACTCCAAATATAATCCCGAGAGCGGTAAGTAAGGCTCTTAATTTATTCTGACTTATACCTTCGATCGCTAGCCCAAGGTTTCTTTTTATATAAACTAACATAGCTTAGATTGAGGTGATAAAATGAAAATAATTAGTTTCATAAAACTAAAGTGAATTCTTAAATCACTTAAAACATTATCATCATATTGCCTCCTCCTGCGTCTTTATTTTGATCTTCGTCACCTTTGACAAAATCTTCATTTGCTTTGTCGTAAGCAGCTTTTTTATCTTTCCATTGTTTCAATTTATCCGCTCCCCCATCTGCGATTTCTTTGCTGAGATACTTGTACGGCACTTTGTCCGTATTATCAGGAGGAGTCAATAATACTTTATCATCAATACTCAATCCTTCAACTACTATAATATCATTCTCATTAGAAGCTCCGCTTACAATTTGTTGTTTTACAATACCGTTAGATCCTTTTACATACACATAATCGATACTATCACTAAAGAAAGCTTCCAAAGGGATATTCACCAACTCTTCATATTCATATATTTTGATCTCATTGGTCGTCGTCATTGATGGTCTTAGTACATCATCTACTTGATTAATAGCTACTACTATCTCGAACACCTTAGCTTCTTGACCTTTTAGCTCCTGACCTATATTTGCTACAGAAATGATTTGCCCATCAAAATCAATGTCCGGAAATGCGTCTACCTTCACATTCACTTTTTGACCTTTCTTGATTTTTGAAATATCTATTTCATTGATATAGACTACTGATGTCATTTTTGTAAGATCAGGTAATTCTGCAACGGTTGGATCCCAAGCCGATATCTGCGAACCAGGTACTTTCTTACCGTTCCACGACTTTTCATATATCAACATTCCATCTTCCGGTGCAGTAATCATAAAGGACGCCGCCAAATCAGTCATCTGTTTTAGTTTGCCATCAAACTGTTTAAGATTGGCTTGTATCTCCCTCACTTTGGCATCTGATTGGATGACCATAAGTTCTGTCTTTCCTTTCAGTTGATCCATCGACCTTTCAGAATTCCTTAATTTTAATTCTGATTGTTCGATCACCATCTGCGGCTCATATTTGTTACGTTGAATCTCTAGTTTTTCTTGAGACATAGAGAATAACATATTTGCCATATCATCCCTGATGCCTTTCATTTGTATGGCAGTATCGATTTTGATTTGCTCAAGTTTTGTCAACTCTTTTTCGATATCCGTTTGTACTCCAGTAATCTTAGTAGCCAACTCCGTTTTATCTAGAGAAGCTACGTATTCGCCTTTTTTGACGACAGTTCCTTCTGGGATTAAATCTTTTATTGTGGTGTTATATATTCCAGCAGATCTCATTCCCTGAGGCCCACGAATTTTAATTGACTTTTTAGCTTTGAGTTCCCCAGTAGCATTTACAGCAACGACAAAATTTGACTTTTTGACTTCGGCATAAATTTCAGCTTTTGAAGAAGATGCATCTGGTCTGAATGCAAAATAAGCAGCTGCAGCGACGACAACGGCTATTAATCCGTAGATAATTGATTTTTTCATTGGAATAAGTTGGGTAGTTATTAATTTCGATCCCGTCGACTACTACGAGATTCGATAGTAAGTTAACGGGTAAGTACGTTACATATGCACCTAGGCGACAATTTTAACAGTTCGTTATGATAATAAATTTAAGGTTGAATGAACGAATCTTAGTGGAAGGCCGGAAATGAGGTATCTTTGATTAATGATAAAACAAGATTAAATAGAGGCCTATGGAGTTTCAACTGAGACCGTTCGCAGAGAAATGAGATGCGGAGAATTAGTAATTATTGATTATTTCGAGAATAGCTATAAAATGCTTGCCATCTATTCACAATTTTAAAATAGTTATCCTTTCAAATAAAAACGGTTTGACACAATTAATATGTCAAACCGTTTTTTAGTTTCTTCAAATTAGATTAATCCATCTTCTGTTTATACATATAATGGAAACCTCGTCATAAATTCATTGATCTCATTTTTTGTCTTAGTAATTAGCTCTTCATTTGTATGATCACTAATTATAGCATCTATCCAAGCAACGGTTTGCTCGCAATCCGCTTCTTTAAATCCTCTTGAAGTAACAGCCGCGGTTCCGATTCTTATTCCAGAAGTTACAAATGGAGATCTCGTATCAAACGGAACCATATTTTTATTGATTGTGATATCCGCCTTAACCAATGCATTCTCAGCATCCTTACCTGTCACATCACCTTTCGTTCTGAGGTCGATAAGCATCAAGTGATTATCAGTTCCACCTGAGATTAATTTGTACCCTCTTTCTACGAATGCATTTGCCATGGCTTGCGCATTTTTGATTACTTGTTCACCATATGCTTTAAAACTTGGATCTAATGCTTCACCAAATGCAACAGCTTTTGCAGCGATTACATGTTCTAGTGGTCCTCCTTGCATACCTGGAAATACACCACTATTTAGAATTGATGACATCATGATTGGATTTCCCTTTTTAGTCGTTCGTCCCCATGGGTTTTCAAAGTTTTTGCCCATCATTATTATTCCACCTCTAGGGCCCCTGAGTGTCTTATGTGTAGTACTCGTTACAATATGGCAATCTTGCATTGGAGACTTCAAATGTCCAGATGCGATTAATCCAGCCGGGTGAGCGATATCCGCTAATAATAATGCACCAACTTTATCGGCTATTGCTCTGAATCTTGCATAATCCCATTCTCTACTATATGCTGATGCTCCACAAATAATCAATTTAGGATTTACTTCGAGTGCTTTTGCCTCTACTTTATCCATATCAATCAGTCCTGACTCTTCTTCTACTCCATAGAAATTCGCATCATAGACTTTACCAGAAAAATTAACCTGCGATCCATGAGACAAATGTCCACCATGAGAAAGGTCAAATCCCAAAATACTGTCTCCTGCATTCAGTACCGCTAAGAAAACCGCAGCATTAGCTTGAGCTCCTGAATGTGGTTGAACATTAGCATACTCTGCACCGAATAATTCACATAATCTATCTATTGCCAATTGCTCGACTTGATCTACTATCTCACAGCCTCCATAATATCTTTTTCCTGGATATCCTTCTGCATACTTATTGGTCAAACAAGACCCCATCGCATCGATAACAGCTTGGCTAGTAAAGTTTTCTGAAGCAATTAATTCTATTCCTGATCTTTGTCTGTGTAATTCTTTATCGATAAGCGATTGTACCAGAGTATCCATTATTTGTAACTTTTTATAGTAAGTGTAATTCTAATGCCTGCAAAAATAGAATTGTTTGCGTTCTAGGCATTGTACTACTAGAGTTATTTTATTTTTTGGTCAAATTTCTTTCAATTACTTCGCTGTAAAACGTAGTTGACTGAGCGAAGCCAAACAAAGTTGACTGAGCGAAGCCGAAGTCAATACCCATGCAAGTCAAAATCATCACTCTCAATCATATCAATATAACGCTTCATCTTTTTTAAGATAACTTTGAAATGTTTGGTCTCTTCTTTATCAACAAACGAGATAGCAAGACCATTCTCATCCGCTCTCCCTGTCCGTCCAACTCTGTGAATAAAGTCTTTTGGTGAGCGCGGCAATTCATAATTTATAACATATGGAAGTCCAGCAATATCAATACCTCTTGATAATAAATCAGTAGCAACCAATACTTTTATTTTTCCAGTTTTGAATGCTTCCAAAGCAGATTGTCTTGCCCCTTGACTCTTCTTTCCATGGATAGGATAAGCTTCAATACCGTTTTTAGTCAATTTTGCTGCAACGCGATCCGCTTTATCCGCTGAAGAAGTAAAAACCAAAACTTGATTCATTTCGTCTTTCTTAATCAGATATCTGAGAAGTGGACCTTTTCTATCATCCGAAACAAAATATCCAGACAAATTAATAGACTCTATATCATTCTCTTCTGATTCGATTTCAATAACTTGAGGATCATCGAGAAGTACATTTTTGATACCTTCTAAGTCTTTACTCAATGTCGCAGAAAACAAAAGATTCTGCCTCACTTTAGGCAGTAACTTAAATATCTCTGTCATCTCATCTTTGAATCCAAGGTTGAGCATTTTATCTGCCTCGTCAAGAACCAATGCTTTAACTTTCGATAGCTCTAGTGCATTATGTGAAACAAGATCTAGTAATCGCCCTGGCGTAGCAACAAGCACATTTGTCCCAAACATTGTTTTCATTTGAGGATTTATAGACACTCCTCCATATACTGACATTGTTTTGATTGGATTTGGCAATCCTTTCCCATACGCATTAAATACATCTCCTACTTGAACTGCCAGCTCTCTTGTCGGGACAAGAACAAGAACATCAATTTCCCTATTCTTTTCTTTCTTAGGCAATCGTTGAAGTAATGTAAGAATAGGAAGTACAAAGCTTGCCGTCTTTCCAGATCCTGTTTTTGCTATTCCCAAGATATCCTCTTGATCTAAAATTGCAGGAATTGCTCGCTCTTGAATTGGAGTCGGCAGTTTAAAGTTATTTTTCTCTAAAAGAGGAATTAGAGATGTGTGTATTCCAAGTGATTCGAAAGTCATTTCATCTAGATATTAAGCTTTATAATGGTACAAAGGTATCTTTATAATAGTGCATTCCCCGTAATCTATATTTTTATTAGATCATATCCAATAAACTAACACCATCACTGTAGTCAATGCACCAAAACTATATAGAGTTTATAAGACCCGCTGGATTTCAAAACAATTAATTTTATATTCATAATATCACTTCGTTAAACAGTATTTTATTTTTTTGGTTAATCTATATAAATAGAACAAAAAACTTAACATTCAGTAAACATTGGATCACTAAATTTGCTCCAACGAAACGGAAATAATATGTCCTCAAATAAAAGTCCATTAAAAGAAGTAGCAGCACTCTTTTTCAAATTAGGCTGTATCGCCTTTGGAGGTCCTGCATCGCATATCGCTATGATGGAAGATGAAGTCGTAGAGAAGAGAAAATGGATGACCCAACAGCATTTTTTAGATCTTATTGGTGCTACCAATCTTATCCCAGGCCCTAACTCTACCGAAATGACCATGCATTGTGGTTACGAACGAGCTGGATGGAAAGGACTATTTGTTGCAGGAGGATTATTCATATTACCCGCTGTTTGTATTACATTACTGTTTGCTTATTTATACGTTGAGTTTGGTCAATTACCAGAAGTCGAACCATTTATATATGGTATCAAACCTGCGGTAATTGCGATCATCCTTTCTGCATTATATAAGCTAGGCAAGAAGGCAATAAAAACAACAGAACTAGGGATCCTCGGTATACTTACAGTAATCGCATGTCTAGCCGGAGTCCACGAAATAGTTGCACTATTTGGTTGTGGCTTACTCGGAGTGATGATATATTTTGCAAGAAGTGCTAGAAACACAACGCAAAGTATTATTCCTCTTTTCTTATTACAAATTGGTGGGTGGAAAGTATTATTTACTTTTCTAAAAGTTGGAGCAATCCTTTATGGCAGTGGCTATGTCCTATTCGCTTTCTTGGACGCAGAGTTAGTTTCCACTGGATTACTATCTAGACAAGAACTAATAGACGCAGTTGCTGTTGGACAAATGACCCCTGGCCCAGTACTTTCTACAGCAACATTTATTGGATATCAATTGGCAGGTTTCCCAGGAGCAATAGCAGCGACTATTGGTATCTTTTTGCCATCATTTATATTTGTAACCATTCTTAATCCACTCGTTCATAAGATTAGAAAGTTTCCTCTTTTATCGGCTTTTTTAGATGCCGTAAATGCCGCTGCTGTAGGAGTGATTCTAGCAGTCTGTTTTGAGATGGG
>CALKXE010000033.1 GCA_938003955.1 uncultured Saprospiraceae bacterium
GAATGAAATTGTCAGGACAGAAGTGGTCTATCAGAGGAGCAAATGCAATTGCCAACCTTCGATGCTTCAGTAAAAGCAATGCTTGGAGTAAAATTAACGAAATTATCAAAGCTGCTGCTTAGTGCAATTTGTCATACACACCATACATTGTAACTTTTGAAATAGTATTATTTTTTTTATTATATTCGAACTTCAATTAAAACTAACCTTTTTTGTTCTTCATTGCCCCTCTTTAAAGAAGAACAGATATAACAAAAAAAACTATGAGATCACTCAGTTTTCTACTCTTCATTTTTTTCTCCTTTTCCCTATCTAGTCAAGACACACATATCCATGACGACAGATGTGGATACGAAGAATGGCTACAAGAATACGAAACACTCAATCCTGGATACACAGAAATGATTCAACAAGGATTAAGAGATTTTGCAAACAAAAAGATTTCAGAAAAAAGATCTACAGCACTAGTTACCATACCTGTTCATGTGATATTAGTACATGCCCCTGGGCAAGCCGAAGGAACTGGAACTAACTTTACTTTAGCTCATGTTCAATCTCAAATCGATGTATTAAACCAAGATTTCGGATTTTATAATGCGGATGCAAACGGCGTCCCTGCACAATTCCCAGCTGGAGATACTGGCATACAATTTTGCTTAGCAACAGTAGATCCAAATGGCGCTGCAACTGATGGTATTACTAGATATGGTACAAATACAAACATGGGTAATAATACAGGCAGGACTGAAGTAATAGCCGCAACAAAATGGCCAAGAGAAGATTATATGAATATTTGGTCAGCTCCTGATTTACCGTTTTTAGGACTTGCTACTGTCCCTGGTACTGGGGGATTGCCAAACTCTAATCAAGATTTTGTACTTGTCGCATCTTCTACATTTGGAGGTCCTGGTTTTGGAACTGCTTCCCCTTACGACTTAGGAAGAACAGCAACACACGAAGTTGGTCACTGGTTAGGTCTATTTCATATATGGGGAAATGGTTGTGCTTCTGATGATGGCATCTCTGATACTCCTGAACAAGAAGGTAGTAACTTTGGCTGCCCTAATCATCCAAGCCCTACATGTGGAAATTCTGGTGATATGTTTATGAATTATATGGATTATACAAACGATGCATGTATGTTCTCATTTTCAATAGGTCAAGGGCAATATATGAATACAATTCTTAGTACATCTAGAGCAAGTCTTCAAGGATCTGCAGGGACAGCTTGTGCTTTTGTAGTTCCTTTGACGTTAACAGTTTTAGATCAGCAAGATCCTAACTGTTTTGATTCAAATGATGGATACGTCCTAGTTGAAGCAGGTGGTGGTTCGCCAAGCTATTCTTATTCAATTGATGGAGGAGCGATCAGCAATAGTGGTCTATTTACTGATTTAGCAGGAGGATCGCACATTATTGAAGTGTTTGATGCTGACGGCATATCGACTAGTTTGACGGTATTTCTCGACACTCCCCTACCTCTCGTTGGGAATGCGGATATTACGGCAACTAATCCATGTTCTAATCAATCTATAGCTGAAATAACATTGAGTATATCTGGTGGAACCAATCCATATTTCTTTTCGATTAATATGGGTTCAAATCAACAAACACCTACGTTTGATGGCTTACCTAACGGATTTTATACATATTTAATTACTGACAATAACGGGTGTACAGTAGACGGTATAGTAGAAATAGTTGGTTCCGAAGACCTTGAACTGATAGTAGATGAAACTCAGAATGTAACTTGTAACGGCATTGACGATGGAAGTGTCGACCTTTCAACTACAGGAGGAAGTGGAACTGTAACTTATGCCTTAAATGGGGAAGACGATCAGGACGAAAGTATTTTCGAAGGCCTAGTAAGTGGTGACTATCTAATATTTGTAACAGACTCAGAAGGTTGTTATGATAGTGTAGTTGTGACTATTGATGAGCCCGCAGCTATAGACGTGCAAGCTACAACGTCTGATGTTCTTTGTAATGGAGACATGACTGGTGAACTTTCTATTTTGACAAATGGAGGTGCAGGGATGCCGTTTAACTATAACGTAAACGGGACAGATGAAGATTCAGGAAATATTTCTTCTCTACCTTCAGGCGAATATATTATTCTAGCTACTGATTCAGTAGGGTGTGTAGGTACGGATACTGTACTAATCTCCCAGCCTGAAATCCTTGTTGCTACAACTACCGAAATTCAAAATGCTACTTGCTTTGAAGATGAAAATGGATCAGCAATTATTTTAGCTACAGGAGGAGCAAGTAACTATCAATATACATTAGGGTCCGAGACTAACGATACAGGATCATTTACAGGATTAGAAGCCGGCAACTATACAGTAAATGTTATAGATGCTAATGAATGTGTGACTGCCGTCAATTTTGAAATTGCATACAGTTCATTACTTCAAGCGGAAATTAATATTGAGAATATTGCTTGTTTTGGCTTGGCAAATGGATCTTTGACAATAGAAGCTTCAAATACTACAGGAAATCCAACATATTCAATAAATGGACTGGCTGCACAATCAGAAAATGTTTTTCAAAATCTAGAACCAGGAGATTACACTGTAGTGATATCAGATGAAACAGGTTGTGACTTTGTTGTTTCGGGTACTATCAGTGAACCTACAGAACTATTATTAGATGCTGACATCATATCAGATGTTTCATGTTTTGGAGGAAACGATGGAGAAGTAATTATTACTGTAACTGGAGGAACTGAACCATATTTATATCAATTTGATTCAGAAATAACTGATCCAAATCAACTCTCCGCTGGAGTTTACAGCCTCAAAGTTACTGATAACAATGGCTGTGCAGTTGAATCATCATTTACTATTACTGAACCTGAGCAAATGTTAGATATATCATATGATGTGAACGGATCAGACATAACAGTTAATGGAATTGGAGGAACTGAACCATATTTATATTCTTTTAACGGTGGGGAATACTCTAGTGACAATAAAACTACACCAACAACTGATGTAGTCGTTGTCTCAGTACAAGATGCTAACGGATGTATTACAGAGATAGAAATTATACTAAACGACATAACAGAGCTGGCAGCAAAATGGATGATTAACGCTTACCCTGTTCCAATGAGAGAGGTATTAGTATTAGATTTCGACTTTAACAAATCGCTCGATGCTACGATACAAATTTTCGACCTGAATGGACGAATAGTAAAGAATATTTCGAGTAAAAATTATCAATCAGGAGAAAATTCTGTAAAAATAGACGTCAGCAATTTTGCTAGTTCAATCTATATTGTTAAAATTGCATCAGCGGAAGGTTACCGCTATATAAAAGTAATCAAATCGTAATTGTAATTCTCTTAATCTTTTCTAGCCTCAGGACTTGTAACCCTGAGGCTTTTTTATTTTTAGACAAAAAACAACTCTGATATAACAAAAGATCAAAAATAATAAATAGTGCGGAACAGCATCCCGACAAAAAGGGACCAAGATGATTTTCTAGTGGGGATCGAACTACAGAAAATTCATCGAAGTGTTTTTTCTGATCGTATCTAATACCGATTGAGTTCATAATTCACTGTTTCTTCCAGATCGAGTGTTTACTTCGTAAGCCATCTCTTGTACCAGATGAACCATCGCCGCATATATTTAGCTTTATTCGATGATATACATCGTTAAAATTCCGATAGCTATCGGAACGCTGTAGCTAATGCTACATCTACGTTTTCTGCCTCTACTAAAGATCGGCTTTTGTAGCAATTAGAATAATTGCGGGTAAACGGTCTCACCAGAAAGCTAAATTTTAAAATGAATCTCCTCGAATAATTCCTAAATCTTATACGGCATTATCAAACTCAAATGGCATAATTGTCCTTAGTTAGTTTAGGCAAGAAGTAGCTTTCGAAGAAAATACATAAGCCCAAAAACATACTGGGGATATTTTAAGACCGGGATTCAAAAACGGCCCGCGAATTTGTAATTCTCTACACCGTTCAGCGTGTGTTTGAGGTGAAGATAGGAGGTGGTGAGTTGTGTCCCTAAAAATGTTTTCCGATATCCGTTAAGAGCTAGGTAAAGACGCAGACAAGTGTGGTTTGCACAACAAACACACGTAGCATTTTATTTGCTTCTTTGTCGCAATGAGAAAATAGCAAATCATGAATTGAGACTCAAAACAATAAGGTCATATAGGTTAGTTTATTAAATGCTACTTTTTAATTATAGTCTTTGAGTCCAAAGTGAAAATAACATTAGCAATTCGATTGAACCCCACCATTTTTTTTTTAATCTTGATCCATTAATTCCACATCACACAAAGACAGATAAGTAAAACAAAAGAAGCCTATTTTGTTACCAAAACAGACTCCTAAAAAACACCCTTATCGTAAATAACTTTTATAATTTCAACTTGTATTAGCTTCACTTTTACATAACGCAACATAGCTGCAATGATATTTCACCATTACACAAATACGCAATATTATTACCTGAAATAAATATATTAAAAAACTGTTTATTCTAAAAATCGTGACACTTAACAAATATAAATAAAAATAATAAGTCTAGCAACCCCCTTTGGTTAAAAAGTACTTAAAAAAGGCAGAATTACAACTTTGATAATCTTAACACGCCTCTGACATGGAGATATAAAAGCAAATCTCAATATAAAAACTAATCTTAAATTAAATAAAGCTTCAGACACTAAGAAGATCTAATACGATATCTATTGGTAACAATGTGGACAACTTGTTATACCAATTGTGTTTCAATTTGCCGCATAAAGATATTGGTAAATGCCGATACATATTGAATGTTGCAGACGAATGTATGCGGCAAATTCAATAGTAATCGGTATTACACAGGAATAACCACTAAATCATTAACACCACTTCAATGTGCTAAGTAAACAAGAAACAAAAAAGTCCCAAGGCTGAGAGCCCGGGACCTCATATCTTATTAATGTTAAATAAGATAAGACGATTATAAAAAGACGAAAATCTTTGCATAGCATAGCCATTCACA
>CALKXE010000034.1 GCA_938003955.1 uncultured Saprospiraceae bacterium
AGTTTAGTGACCATTCTTCTGATTGCTTTCGTTTTAGATCCATCCATATAATCACTTTCTAAAAACCATCCCTTATGTTCCTCAATTACAGTAAGCGCATATAGATCACACATTTTAATTAGGGCATCTTTTGCAGGGCCGTCTTCAGAATCATCTATTTTTTGAGCAAAATTTCTCAATACTAACCTTTCTACATAGGCTTTTGCTAATTCTATCATATGATTCTGACATTTCAAAAATGCATCATAAGGTGCGATTCTTTTTTTGAGATAGTCCTGCATTCTTTGACTTAGACTAATCAATAATTTTTTCTCTCTAAATCTGAGTGCGTGAAGGTGGAAGTCTCTATCCAGAAGATGTTCTGACGAGGTGTTTCGAGTATATATTGGATTGTAACCGACCATAGTATTACTGATACGATCACCGAGATAACGAATCACTGCAGTAAATCCTTCATCATGAAAAGATTGCTTAAATTCAGTTAATAAGCCTTTCGCAACAAGTTGCAGAAGTACAGTATTGTCTCCTTCGAATGTTGTGAAGATATCACTATCTCCTTTGAGTGCTGCAAATCCATTTTCTGAGAGATATCCTTTTCCACCACATGCCTCTCTGCACTCTTGTACAGTGTCTGTTGCATGCCAAGTTGCCATAGATTTTAATCCAGCTGCTTTGGTTTCGATCTTTCTCATCTGATCCTCGTCTGCATTGATATAATCTTCGCTTAATTTTGATATTGCGAGATAATATCCATAAGTCTTTGCCAACCGAGGGAATAGTCTTCGCTGATGTGATGGATAGTCAATTAGTAATGTTTCCGGTTCGCCGTCTTTTGGTGCGAATTGTCTTCTTTTTGATGCATATTTTATAGCTATAGCCAATGCTGATTTAGAAACATTAACTCCAGCTTGTCCTACACATACACGTCCTACGACTAATGCTCCTAGCATTGTAAAGAAACGTTTGTTTGGATTTTTTATCGGACTTTCATATACGCCAGCATTGTTTATCGAGCCGTATCTATCCAGTAAGTTTTCTACTGGAACGGTAACATTGTCGAACCATAATCTACCATTGTCTACACCGTTGAGTCCTATTTTGTATCCACAATCTTCTACTTTCACTCCTTCCAGTAAGTTGTTATTCTTATCTCTTATAGGTACTAGAATTGCATGTACACCATGAACTTCACCATCTACTATCAGTTGAGCGAAGACAGCTGCCATCGTACTGTGCATGGCATTTCCAATATATTCTTTCCCGGCATCAATAGAGGGAGAATTAACCACTATACTCTGTGTTTTGTGGTCGTATGTAGCTGTTGTCAATAGACCACGCACATTGGATCCATGACCTGTTTCTGTCATTGCAAAGCATCCCAGTAATTCTGCTTTACCCAGTGCATCAACATATTTTCTGTGGTGCTTTTCCGTGCCAAGATTATAAACAGATCCACCAAACAGACCAAATTGCACTCCGAATTTGATCAATAAACTAAGGTCGCCATAAGCCAATGTCTCGAATACTGTAATATGATCACCAACGCGCCCACCACCTCCGTATTCTGTAGGGAATGCGTATGCGCCAAGTCCTTGGTCAGCTAATGCTTTGCATTGTGCTAAGGTTACTTTTCTCTTTTCTTCTTTATCAGGATTAAGTGAGTGTTTGAAGAACGGATCTTGTAATAGTTTTTTTACTCTAGCAATTACATCAGCTTTTTCTCCATCGAGGATTGATTGCAACTTCTTTGGTTCGAAAGAGCTATTGTTGCTCATTTCAGAAATAGATTCGGTATCCACTTTTGATAGTAGCAATCGAACACTATTATCATTATTTAAACCCATCGCTGATTGTATTTCCTCTATAGCTTTAATGGCTTTTGGATCGTTCCACGGTTTGTCACCTTGTAATGGCGAACTACTTTTGGCCATTTCTATGCCTAACTGGACGAGTGATTTTTTTTCTATTTCTTCTAGATCATGAGAATTTTCACGAAGTACTTCCACCCATTCTTTGAATAGACTTTTAGAAGGTGGATGTTTAGGATCTGTATACCTTATTAGATATTTTTTTTCTTCCGGTGTTAGAAAATCTGCTTTTGATAATTTGTCATGAATGAGAGCGATCTCACTTGGACTAAGCACACTATCCGACCATCCGACATAGAACATAGGTAGCATTGTGAGTATTCCGGGAGTTATTTCTTGAGAAACTATAGTATCCATATTGATAGAATTTATTTGGTCTGTTTATTCAAAACAAGAAAGAGAAAGATAATGTTTCTTTTGAGATTATTTTTTGATGATAAATATTAAATAGTATAAAAGGAAGAAAATATGGAAAACGGTGACTAATTGTTACATTAGCGTCAGAAGGACGTTAAGTCTTTGGTATTAAGTACTTAACACCACTTAGAATTTAAAATAAAAAACATGAAAAAATTAATTTTTACATTAATTGTATTTGTTGGAGCACTAGGAATGATAGATGCACAAGAGGTTTCAGAACGTGATATGTCTATGAGCCTTGGCAAGCAAATGGCTTTTTCTATTGATATAGATGGAGCGGA
>CALKXE010000035.1 GCA_938003955.1 uncultured Saprospiraceae bacterium
TTGGCAGAGAAAATTGATGAGTTGTATGGGCGGTATTAAGATAAGTTGTTTTTTCTGAGACATCCATTTACATCTAAGGATTACTTTCAATTCATTTTTTTCGTTTAATTCTGCGTTTTGTATTTTAACTCAACTTGTCGCTCGCCGCGACTGGCGTTCATTTCTGTCTTGAAACAGAAACGAACCAAAGAATTCAAGGCTTTAATTGGTTCTTTACGGCAAATGAAATTCCAAATTGCTAAATGCAAAAAACTCGCCATCGTGCGTTTTCTACGAAAGCCACCCTTGTCTCAAACACTTTTGCCTTCTTAACGCAATTTGAAACTCCATTTGCCTAAACCAATTAAGGCCAACAATCTCTATTTTAAGTCGAATTGCCACCTAAAAGCATTCATTTAACTGTCCCGCCATTTTCAAGATATTCACGGAATCGAAAAATGAATTGAATTCGTCAACATCATAAAACAGATACAACAAATCAAACGAATCAACAAATCAAACAACCCTACTCCTCTTCATCTTCATCATAACTATCCAACTGATCTACTAGGTTCAGCACCCAATTAATCACTTTAGCACTAAGATATTTAGCGATACCCGCCTTTCTTTGGGCAGACTTCAGAATATTGACGTTCTTATATCCGATACTTCTTTCTTCGGCCAGTTCTATGTATTCTTCCCAATCATCAGCTGTGTACATATTGAATTGACCACGCATGATGTCAAGGTCTGTTGGATCATTTAAATCGTATTCTGGCATTATGTTGGATTTTGATTAGTTTCGTTCTAGCAAAGATATACATAATAAAATTCCTATGACTGAGCTATAGCGACCAGAGGTCGCTTATTAGGTGGGTGTCACTATTTTTGTGCCCTTAAATTCTTATTTTTAGGTTACAGATAAACAAACTCAGACTAACAAGAAGATTAATTATAAACCGAGTATTTTCAATGGAAATAAAATTTTAAATATATGAATAAATACGAGTGGTTACTTTTTGATGTAGATAATACATTACTGGATTTCTCCAAGGCAAGTAAACAGTCACTGTTCAAATCTTTTGAAGATTATGGAATGGTCTGTACAGAGGAAATCTACAAAAAATATAAGGTTGAAAATGCAAAGGTCTGGGTTGCTTTCGAGAACAAAGAGATAGATACAGATACACTGAAGCAAATAAGATTCAAAGGATTTTTTGATCTGATGGGAATAACAATCGATCCGTTCGAGTTTAATACCGCTTATGTAAACAACATAGTAACTGTAAGTGAAGTCTACCCTGGTGCTGTGGAGTTGATTAAAAAGCTATCTCAAGACTATAAGGTAAGTATTATCACTAACGGTCTGAAGGAAGCACAAAGACCACGGTTAGCCCGAGTAGGGATGACAGACTTGTTTGATAGTATCGTAGTGTCGGACGAGATTGGAATTGCAAAACCCGATGTTAGGTTTTTCGACCATACTTATACCACGATACCTAATCCACCTGATAAGTCAAAGATTCTAGTGATCGGCGATAATCTAATGTCTGACATTCTTGGAGGTCAATATTTTGGTGTAGATACCTGCTGGATAAGTCATAAGAAAGAAAATAAATCTATCCTTGAACCTACTTATACAATCGAGACCGTGTTTGATTTGGAAAGTATTTTATAATATTTATCAAAACAGATAATCAAATACTCCAAAGGTTCTCAACATAACGATCAATACTATCACCACTAAAAACCGGTAAGCGTAGAGATTAGCATTCTTGATCTTTGAAGCATAGTTAGCGGTAAGGAATCCACCTGCTGCTGTACCGATAGATAATACTCCACCTATCTTCCAGTCGATCAGTCCATTGTAGTGAAAAATAAATATGGATATAATTGTGTAGAGGACCACTAGTACCAGTTTCAGGGCATTTGCTTTGATGATTGTGTATTTTGAAACTAACACTGCTGCCATAAGAAATACAATACCCATTCCCATCTGAATAAATCCACCATATACACCTATAGGAAAGTAAATTAGAATCATTTTCCACCAAGGCAGGTTGGTCACTTCGCTGGTTTCCCTTATCCATCTTTTAGGATTGACAATAATCGATAGAAAAAGAACAACCACTAAATACTTGAATATATCTTTGAATTGTTCGTTGCTTACATTCACCGCTAACAGTATACCGACCACAGCTCCTAAACACACAGTAATTAATATCCATTTGCTATTTTCTATCGATAATTTACCGTTTTTATAGTATCCTAAACTTCCTGCTACTCCGTTTGCTAGGATGTTGACTCGGTTGGTTCCGTTGGCCATATTTGCGGGTAGACCAAGGACATCCATCAATATGGTCAATGTTATAATAGACCCATATCCCGCGAGTGTATTCATGATCGCTGCTATGAATCCACCGGTGATGGCTATGGCGTAATGATAAAATTCTAACTCCACTAGTCGGGTATTTCTTGGCAAAGTTCTACGAGTACTCCGCCCGCTGATTTAGGGTGGACAAAGCATACAAGCTTATTATCTGCACCCCGTTTTGGCTCTTCGTTTAATAATCGGAAGCCTTCCGACTTCAATCGTTCCATCTCCGCTAATATATCCGTCACTGCATAAGCAATATGGTGCATTCCTGGTCCTTTCTTAGCTAAGAACTTACTAATAGGTCCATCATCACCGATGGGGGCGAGCAGTTCTATTTTATTGGGTCCTTGACGGAAAAATGAAGTAGTAACCTTCTCGGATAA
>CALKXE010000036.1 GCA_938003955.1 uncultured Saprospiraceae bacterium
TGTAGCATTTGTACACGTGGCTACTGGAGCAGAACAAGTTAGAACAACAATTGTAAAACTTGTCGATGTCTGTAAACCAGCATTATCTTGTGCAATCAATGTAATTGGATGACTTCCAGCATCAGCTGCTGTAGGTGTCCAATTTAATGTAGTTGCATTGGGGCTAGAAGTATTAGGCAATGCAGGAGTAAATATTGCTCCACCTGGTACACCGGAAGGATTAATATCTATAGTATTCCCGGCATCAGCATCTTCTGCTTCTACATTTATACTTCCAGCTACACCAGCAAAGAAGTTTATAGTACTTCCATCAGCGGGTGTAATAGTGTAGTCCCATGTTGGAGGTACTCCTGTTACGGTACTAACTTTAAGCATTATATCTCCAGGAATTGTTCCATTTCCGTTATTATCCGAAACCTTTATAGGTATTGGTATCAATTGTCCATTAACATATCCTCCACTAGGCGCACCAGGCATCGTTGTCGGATTTACACAGATCAGCCCCGAAGCGGATAATGTCCCTACTGGCCATTCTGTTGATGGATCTGGAAAAAGACCTGACTCCGCAGAGTTTGCAATCGAGAATGTGACCGGATCACCTTCTGGATCTACTGCATTTAATTGAAAACAAGTTTGATTATTGCCAGGGGAAACATTAATAAATGCAGGAGAGGCCAAAGAAGGTGCTTCATTACATCCAGCTCCAGCATTGACCACGCTTCGCAATACAAAAGAACTACTTCCCCATCCATTTGGTAAAGCACCTATTCTGCAACAACTATTCACCTCAGCGGTATATTGTCCCGGAGAAGAATAGGTCTTGGTTATAACTAAAGTTTGAGAAAACCAGTTTTCCGTTGTATTGATAAACGTTACAGTTCCATAAAGAGTTTCAGAAGTTCCATCTCCATAGTACATGCTATAAGCATACCCTTGACTTCCAACAGGGTATAAAGTTCCCGCCCATTGAGTTGTTATGGTATATTCTACCTGATTACCACTGAGACAATCCCATGATATTGTTCCACCTCTAAAGTGTGAGGCATCTACTTCATAGCAACAGAGCATTGTAAAGAAGAAGAATAAAATCTTCCATTTTTTGAAAAGAGTAAGTTTGCTTTCCATGATTAATAAGGTTTAAAAAGTTAATAAATATCTGCGCTCTAAAACATTTCTAGTAGCTACACAGATTAATTAAAAGGTTAATTAGATTCACCTTATAGAAAGGACACTTTGAAAATAGGACTGGAGTAAATTTCCTTGGGATTGGTTTGCATTTTTTGCTTGGAGAATTCTTCTCCAAAGTAGGAATTTGCTCAGGTTTTCTTGATAAAGGGTTCTTTGTATTGGTGGTTATTTGACGCTAATATCCTTATCAAAAAGGACATAAATTATCCGCTTACGCTAAGTGGTCAGAAAAAATTCATATTTGGTTGTTTTCATTGCTAGAATGATCCTAGATTA
Organism: uncultured Saprospiraceae bacterium; assembly: GCA_938003955.1. Taxonomy (GTDB): domain Bacteria; phylum Bacteroidota; class Bacteroidia; order Chitinophagales; family Saprospiraceae; genus CAJXUU01. The sequence continues at coordinate 1,465 of CALKXE010000036.1, forward strand.
GGATAAATCGATTCATAAATTCAGGCCTTTTTCGACGAGATATCTTAATTGAATCCCCATTGGTTAGATGAATTTCAGAACTACTGTCCTTTCCATAAGATTGGAGATACATCAGATTGATTACATACGAATGATGGACTCTTACAAATATGTCCGGCGGCAATTGTGCTTCGATTTCTTTTAGTTTCTTGGAAACGATAAGTTTCTTGTTTTCTTTGATGGTCACAATGGAGTAACTCCCTTCTGAATGTATGTGAACAATTTCGGAAGGAAAGACAAATTTGTAGTCGCCTTCTACTTTGAGACAAAGTGCTGGATATGAGGTCATTATTATTTAGGATTTGGTTTTTCTTTTATGTTAGATACTGACCATTAATTCTACTAAGATCAGCGTCTACTCCTAAATTACATGTATAAATTTGAGCTTTACATGAGACAACAGTAAGTGGTTAAAATATACTCATAAGTGGCCAAAAATAATAGAAAGATGAACTCCGAGTAAACATTAATAATTCCTTGCTGAATGAAATTGGGTGTGAAAATTAAATAGAATAAATATCCAAGAAGGAAATTACATTTTGAGAAACAACGAACACACAACTTCAATATAGTGTCATGTTTTCACAGTGTACCCCTTAAGATAAATACAGGTAATATATAATCACTTATTATTTTGATAAAACTAGATAAGAATTCCAGTTGTGTAGATGAAGGTTCAAAAGGTCAATTGATTAAACCTATTGTAAGAGAACTGCAACATAAAATTAAGGCTGTTCTCAATTTATGTTCGCATTATCTACATTACAAACTCCATTAATATATAACTGTCGAATCAACTTAGATTATGCAAACTCTCTAAGACAACAATAAAAATGCAGCAAAAAAAGTAATAGGTATTAGTATGACATTAGCTTGCAATTACAGCTAACTAGTAATATAGTATATCGCGCCACATAAATCACTACTAGAGTTTAGTGAACTTATCTAAAAATGTCGACTTCCGTCTTCGGGATAATGGAATAACTTCTCCACCTTTTAGCACGATCGTGCTGTTCTCATTTTGCTGATACTTATCGACGTACATGAGATTTATTATAGCTGAATGATGCACTCTCAAAAAAACTTCTGGAGGCAAGGCAGATTCCAACTCTTTCAAGTTCTTAGAAACTGTTACGGGATCTTGGTTATGTATATATACTTTCACATGGCTATCTTCAGCCTGTATGTGAGTTATTTCAGCAGGATACACAAATATATAATCCTGACCTTGTACAAGGCAGATTGCAGGATATCTAATCATACACTAATATTTTAAAATTACAGTTTAGAAATTAGGATTCAACTATAACAATTTATACCATCATTACTGTGTCCATGATATTTGCAAACAAGTGCTCCTCGAGTGCAATTTCATCACCATTCTTTAAAAATATTAATTTGCGTCCATTCTTCTTAATGGACATTATTTGATTAGAGTTAACAATTAGATTTTTACTTACTTTTCGAAATAATTGTCTGTGCATGATTTTCAACCATAGTTGACTAATAGAAAGATCTATAGTGTAACTGCGCCTATTGGTGCAATATACACGTACAGCATCTCCATCCTTTGTAAAGTAAAGGACTTTATCAGACGATAATGCTTGATAATCAGAATTATGGCGTACTAACAAATCAGGTACTCGCGCTTGTAAAAAAAGCCCGTCAGTACGGTAGATTTGCCCAGCAGTTCCATAGACAGGGGTAGTCTTGAGGTTCTTCATGTGGTTCTTTGTAGGTTAATAAGGTTTCTGTAAATATACAACAAATAATATGAGGACTTTGATCTCAACACGCTAAAACCGCTTGATTTCACTACTTATTATGTGAACGAACTATATCATTAAACCATCGGTCGATTTCAAAACATAAACGGTAAGAGAAAAATTATTCCCTAATCCTATAATTTTAAGAAAAAGTACTAAAAAGCTATATTCCACAAACGTAAACGAATCGAATACGTCAGAAAAAACAGGATCAAATGAGAAATAAGAACAAATCATGAGACAAATACAATCAATGCTATTGTATAATTAATGAAAAGAAATAATGAAGTAATGCTCAGCGAAACGATAGCTATATACATATAATAGGATATGTATATATTCAATTATACTAGGTGAAGTAGAATATTACGAGCTGTATACCAGTACAAAAGTGCTGTAAAAACCTGAATACTTGAGAGATGATGAAATTTACGTGCGAAATTTATACTGTTTATCAGCGAGTTACAAATGCACGTCATGAAAATAACTTCAAAAAAGGTTGCACAAGAATAATTAATAATCTACATTTGCAGCCGCTTAGCGATTAAGCGAATTATTTGAAGAAATTTATTAATAACTATAATACCTAATAAAGTGGATACACTAAGTTATAAAACGGTATCAGCCAACAAAGCTACTGCAGATCAGAAGTGGGTTGTGGTGGATGCTGAAGGACAGACAGTAGGTAGACTTGCGTCTAAAATTGCTACTGTACTAAGAGGTAAGCATAAGCCTAACTTTACACCACACTGTGATACAGGTGATCATGTAATTGTTTTGAATGCTACTAAGATAAGATTTACAGGTACTAAACTTGAAAACAAGACGTACTTAACTTATAGTGGTTACCCAGGTGGCCAGAAGTCAGCTACAGCAGCGGATATCATGGCTAAGAAGCCTCTAAGAATCATGGAAATGGCGATAAGAGGAATGCTTCCTAAAACAAAGCTAGGAAGAGCGATGATCAAAAAATTATTCTTGTATGAAGGTGCAGAGCATCCTCACCAAGCTCAAAAACCAACTGAACTAAAATTCTAAGCATATGGAAATGATAAATAGCATAGGACGTAGGAAAGCATCTGTAGCCAGAGTTTATCTTATGAGTGGCTCAGGAAATATTACCATCAATGGTAAAGATCTTAAGGATTATTTTCCAATGCCTGATATTCAATTAAAAGTAACTGATCCATTAACTACTATCGAAGTAGCTGATCAATATGACGTTAAAGTAAATGTCAAAGGTGGTGGATTCAAAGGTCAAGCAGAAGCAATTAGACTTGGTATCTCACGATCATTAGTAAAAATAAATGAAGATTTCAAATCTCCACTGAAAGCGAAGAAATTCCTTACAAGAGATGCGAGAGTTGTAGAGCGTAAGAAATTCGGTAAGCCAAAGGCGAGAAAGAGTTTCCAATTCTCAAAACGTTAATCTTTATTTTCCCCGTTGGTGGACTAAACTCCACGAACATTTTTTACAAACTATCAATTTATATAAAAATGAGTACGTTACCTACATATAAAGAATTATTAGACGCAGGTGTACACTACGGACACATGAAGAGAAAGTGGAATCCAAAGATGCTTCCGAATATTTTCATGGAAAAGAAAGGTATCCACATCATCGATCTAAATAAGACGACTGAACGTCTAGTAGAGACTGGTAAGGCTATGAAGTCAATGGCTAAAGCTGGTAAAAAAATCCTTTTTGTTGCAACTAAAAAGCAAGCAAAAGATATCGTAGCAACAGCTGCTGAATCAGTAAATATGCCTCACGTAACCGATAGATGGTTAGGAGGAATGATGACTAACTTCTCAACGATCAGAAAGTCTGTTAAAAAGATGAACTCTATCGATAAGATGTTAGCTGACACAAGCTTATCTAGTATCACTAAGAAAGAAAGACTTACTCTTACAAGAGAGAGAAATAAGTTGGAAAAAGTATTAGGTGGTATCGCTAACATCAACAGATTGCCACAAGCGGTATTCGTTGTAGATATCAGTCACGAGCATATCGCTATCAAAGAATCAAAGAAGTTAGGTCTTCAGACATTCGCAATGGTGGATACTAACTCTGATCCTAATCAAGTAGATTTCGCTATTCCTGCGAATGATGATGCTTCTAAATCAGTAAAAATAATTACTGAATACTTAGTATCTCAGATCAAAGAAGGATTAGAGGAAAGAAAAAATGCTAAAGCAGAACCAGCTCCTAAGAAAGCTGATGCTTAAGATGTTTTTTTTGAAAGATTATTATTTAAAAATTAAAATAGATCATCAATTATGAGTGATGTTAAAATTTCAGCTTCTGACGTAAAGAAGCTAAGAGATATGACAGGAGCCGGTATGATGGACTGTAAGAAAGCTCTAAAGGAAACTGCAGGAGATTTCGACGGTGCTATCGAGTTCCTTAGAAAAAAAGGTCAAAAATTATCAGCTAAAAGAGCGGATAGAGATGCTAAAGAAGGTTGTGTACTTGCTATAGTATCTGATGATAATAGTAAAGGTATCGTTGTAAGACTTAGCTGTGAAACTGATTTCGTTTCTAAGAATGATGACTTCGTTGCTATGACTCAGAAGATCGCTGATCTTGCATTGAGCAAATTTCCTGAAACAAAAGAAGAATTACTTGCTGAAGATTTCGGTGGTATGGCTTTAGGAGATAAAATCATTGAGCAGACTGGTGTAATTGGTGAGAAAGTTGAATTAGCTGACTACCAAAGACTAGAAGGACCTATGGTTGTACCTTATATCCACATGGGTAACAGAGCAGGTGTAATCATATCTCTAAGTAAAGCTTCTGATAGCTTCGTTGCTGCAGGAAAAGATGTAGCTATGCAAGTAGCCGCTATGAATCCTATAGCACTTGATCAAGACGGTGTATCTCAAGAAAAAATCCAGAAAGAAATCGAAATCGGAATGGATATGGCTAGACAAGAGGGAAAACCTGAGGCTATGCTAGAGAGAATCGCTACTGGTAAACTAAACAAATTCTTCAAAGAGAATACTTTAGTAAATCAGATGTTCGTAAAGAATAACAAGCAAACAATTGCTGCATTCTTAGAATCAGTTGATAGTGACTTAGCTGTAACAGCATTCAAACATGTAAAATTAGGTTAATCCTAGTTGATGTTACAAAATACAGAAAGCGACTTCATTCATTTGGAGTCGCTTTTTTTAGGTGCAGTTGCGATTTTCGTATTCTTTATATAAAATCATTTCAATTCAACTTTAGTTTGTTTTTGCTGAATCGTTAATTTGTTAGAATCGCTGAATCATCCCGCGATTTTTCAAATCGCTACCATGATCATCGTGTTTGCTGCGCAAGCCACTTGATCGTTTCATGAAATTGACTGCGTCATTATTTAAAATCTAAACTTTTGTTATTTTGATATATTACAAAAAAAGACATTATGAAACATCGCTTTTTTTGTAACCCTATTGTCTTACCGTTAGGAATCTAAAATTTATTTTGCCTAAACAGCACACTAAATCCAACATTGATTATCTTCGTGCGAATCATTGGTTAACACTACCCTACTATGAGTTATAAATACAAGAGAGTATTACTAAAATTAAGTGGCGAATCACTTATGGGAGAACAGCAATTTGGAATATCTCCAGAAATGTTAGTCCACTATGCAAGCCAAATCAAAGGATTGGTTGATAAAGGAATAGAAGTAGCCATTGTTATTGGTGGTGGAAATATATTCAGAGGCTTAAATTCAATAGATTCAGGAATCGCAAGAGTCCAAGGAGACTATATGGGCATGCTCGCAACTTGTATCAACGGAATGGCCTTACAGAGCGCTCTAGAGACGGCGGGGATATACACTAGACTGATATCTGCCATCGAAATGAGACAAATCGCAGAACCGTACATCAGAAGAAGAGCAATCAGGCACTTAGAAAAAGGTAGAGTTGTTATTTTTTCAGCGGGTACAGGTAGCCCATACTTCACAACAGATTCTGCAGCAGCACTAAGAGCGAACGAAATCAAAGCCGAAGTAATACTAAAAGGGACAAGAGTTGATGGTATCTATAGCAGTGATCCTGAAAAAGATCCTGACGCAACTAAGTTTGATACTATCTCTTTTGAGAAAGTAATAGAACTCGGCCTTAACGTAATGGATATGACGGCATTTACAATGTGTCAAGAAAATGACTTGCCTATTATCGTGTTTGACATAAACGACCATAGAAATCTACAGAGAATTATTATGGGCGAGCACGTAGGAACGATTGTGTCATAATTAGAGCAAAATCAATAAAAATATTGATTTTGAAATGCTTTGAATGATATCATTTCAAAAATCTTTTCAAGTTGAAAAAAAAGTTTAAAATAATTCAATCCAACATCTATTTCGAAGTGACTAAATAGCCAAGAATAAAACATAGATATCAGATAGAATAAAGAGTTAAAAGATTGAGAAAAAGGACAATTTCAAAATCTCAAAAAGCATAAAATGAATAAATATTCAAGTCATCGAAAAGATTTATTACAACTTTCTTTTTTATTCAAAATGGACTTGTATATTTGCAACCGCTTAACGAAGCAACGACTAGATAGCTCAGTTGGTAGAGCAACGCCCTTTTAAGGCGTGGGTCCTGGGTTCGAGCCCCAGTCTGGTCACTAATTAGTTTTTAAA
>CALKXE010000037.1 GCA_938003955.1 uncultured Saprospiraceae bacterium
TTAGGAGATGATCAATTAGATATATTAGCTACTCTGAAATCTAAGGATGAATTAGTAGGTGAGATTATAGGATTGTTACAATCACCTGCGAAAAATGTTATCTCTGCTCTTAAGAGTAGTGGTGGTACGATTGCAGGAATTCTTAAGACTCTTGAAGAAAGAGGATAAGAAACCAACGAATTGGGAAAGCAGCTTCCACGTGGACTCAATTCACCCGATATTAAATTGTAATTATTAAAAATTAAAATCCATTCAAAATGGCAGACTTAAAAGACTTTGCAGAAAAATTAGTAAACCTTACAGTAAAAGAAGTTAGTGAACTAGCTACTATCCTTAAGGACGAATACGGAATCGAACCAGCGGCAGCGGCAGTAGCAGTAGCAGCAGGTGGAGCAGGTGGCGGAGAAGCTGCAGCTGAAGAGCAAACTTCATTTGATATTATGTTGAACTCAGCTGGTGCAGCGAAGTTAGGTGTAGTAAAAGAAGTTAAAAATCTTTTAGGTGTAGGTTTGAAAGAAGCTAAAGAATTAGTTGATTCAGCTCCTGCAGTAATCAAAGAAGGATGTGATAAAGCTGAGGCTGAGTCAATCAAAGCAGCTCTTGAAGGTGCTGGTGCTGATGTAGAATTAAAGTAATTCTGCTATCCAGACAACTTTAATGACAGAACGTAACTGTTCAAATATAATATAACATTAAAGGCTTAACCCAGACGAAAGTTTGGGTTAAGCCTCTTGTTGTTTTCTGTGAAATTTCGAAATATTCTTGTGTTCCTACATTCATGCACATGATCAAAGATCTTTTACAGTGATACCAGAATTCTTCTGGCTATCCAATAGTGAATGTATCGATTAATAAAATCGTTTTGCAAACTTATTTAGGTATGCTTTAGGTATACCTGTAACTCACTTTTAAACGCAATCGGATGGCATCTAACGACATAGTAACCAATGCTGGAGCATTAAGACACAATTTCGGTAAAATGAAATTGGAGGATAATTATCCAGATTTACTCGAAATCCAATTAAAATCATTCAAAGAGTTCTTTCAATTAGAAACAACACCTGAGAATAGAGGAAATGAAGGATTATTTAGAGTATTCCAAGAAAACTTTCCAATTACTGATGCGAGAAATATATTCGTATTAGAATTTCTAGATTATTTTGTAGATCCACCTAGATATAGCATCGAAGAGTGTATGCAAAGAGGTCTGACATATAGTGTCCCTCTAAAAGCAAAGCTTAGGTTATCTTGTAATGATGAGGAACATGTAGATTTCCAAACTATCGTACAGGATGTATTCTTAGGTAATATACCCTACATGACTCCTAGAGGAACATTCGTAGTGAATGGTGCCGAGAGAGTTGTAGTATCACAACTACACAGATCTCCAGGTGTATTCTTCAGTCAAAATTTCCACCCTAATGGTACTAAGATTTATTCTGCAAGAGTAATACCGTTCAAAGGTGCTTGGATGGAATTTGCAACAGATATTAACTCTGTGATGTATGCTTACATCGACAGAAAGAAAAAATTCCCTGTTACTACTTTATTAAGAGCTATTGGATATGATTCTGATAGAGAAATCTTGAACATCTTCGACCTTGCTGAGGAAGTAGATGCTGACAAGAAAACACTTAAAAATGCAGTAGGAAGGAAACTAGCCGCAAGAGTTCTTAAAAAATGGACGGAAGATTTCGTTGATGAAGACACTGGTGAGTTAGTAACAATAGAGAGAAATGAGATCATCCTGGAAAGAGATGTGATTCTCGATGAGGACAATATAGAATTAGTCCTTGAATCAAATACAGAAAAAGTAATCCTTCAGAAGGAAGATCTAGACGAAGATTACTCAATCATATACAATACACTTCAGAAAGATCCTTCATCTTCTGAGATCGAAGCCGTAACTCAGATTTATAGACAACTGAGAGGAACAGATCCACCTGATGAAGATACTGCAAGAGGTATTATCGATAAACTATTCTTCTCAGATAAGAGATATAATCTTGGTGAAGTAGGTAGATATAAAATCAACAGAAAATTAGATGCTGGTGTAAACGGTGAAACTTTGGTATTAACGAAAGAAGATATCATCGCAATCGTTAAATACTTGGTAAGTCTGATCAATCAAAAAGCTGAGCTTGATGATATCGATCACTTGTCAAACAGAAGAATTAGAACTGTTGGTGAGCAATTATATGCTCAATTTGGTGTAGGTCTTGCAAGAATGGCAAGAACGATCAGAGAAAGAATGAATGTTAGAGATAATGAAGTTTTCACACCGATCGATTTGATCAATGCGAGAACTTTATCTTCTGTAATTAACTCTTTCTTCGGTACATCACAATTATCTCAATTCTTGGATCAAACGAATCCACTTTCAGAGATAACACACAAAAGAAGAATTTCTGCCTTAGGACCTGGAGGACTTTCGAGAGAGAGAGCCGGTTTTGAAGTAAGAGATGTTCACTATTCTCACTACGGTCGTCTATGTACGATTGAGACACCGGAGGGACCTAACATTGGATTGATCTCTACACTATGTGTATTGGCCAAAGTCAATAAGATGGGTTTCTTAGAGACTCCTTATAGAAAGGTAGTAGATGGTAAGCTTAATTTCGACAATGAAATGGAGTACTTATCTGCAGAGGGTGAAGATTTTAAGAAAATTGCCCAAGCAAATACAGAGGTAGATGAGAAAGGAGCTTTCCTTACTGATCAGATCAAATGTAGAGAGCATGGTGATTTCCCAGTTCTAGAGCCAAAGGATATAGAATATATGGATGTTGCACCTAACCAGATTGTAGGTGTATCTGCGTCGTTGATTCCTTTCTTAGAGAATGATGATGCCAATAGAGCCTTGATGGGATCTAACATGCAACGTCAGGCTGTACCTTGTGTAAAGCCTAGATCTCCGATTGTAGGTACTGGTATCGAAAAGCAAGTAGCTGAAGATTCTAGAATGTTGATCAATGCAGAGGGTGATGGTGTGGTAGAATATGTAGATGCAAGTAAGATTGTAATTAGATATGATAGAACTGAAGAAGAGCAATTAGTTTCTTTTGAAGATAACACTAAAACATATAACCTTACGAAGTTCAGAAGAACGAATCAAGGAACAAGTATCAACTTGAAGCCAATTGTATCAAAAGGAAAGAGAGTAACAAAAGGATCTCTTCTTTGTGATGGGTATGCAACTGAGCAGGGGGAATTAGCATTGGGTCAAAACCTGATGGTAGCCTTCATGCCTTGGAAAGGATATAACTTTGAGGATGCAATTGTACTTTCTGAAAGAGTTGTAAAAGAAGATGTATTTACCTCACTTCACATAGAGAACTATGATATTGATATCAGAGACACTAAATTAGGTGAAGAAGAGTTAACAAATGATATACCAAACGTATCAGAAGAGGCTACTAAAGACTTGGATGAGAATGGTATTATCAGAGTTGGAGCTTGGGTAAGTGAAGGAGATATAATTATTGGTAAGATTACTCCAAAAGGAGAGTCTGATCCTACTCCAGAAGAAAAACTATTAAGAGCGATCTTTGGTGATAAAGCTGGTGATGTGAAAGATGCTTCATTAAAAGCGCCACCATCAACGAAAGGTGTAATCATCGGAAAGAGATTATTCGCTAGAGCTAAGAAGGATAAGTTCCAGAAAGTTCAGGAGAAAGAATTACTTTCTAAGTTAGAAGACAAGCATGCAATTGCTATCAACGAGCTCAAGACGATCTTAGTAGATAAGTTAATGCTTCTAATAAAAGGTAAGACTTCACAAGGTGTAAGAAGTATCTATAACGAAGAGTTGATCTCAAAAGGTAAGAAATTTGCAATCAAAGATCTTAAGGATTTAGATTATAGTCAAGTGGATTACACAGGATGGACAACAGATTCTGGATTGAATGGAAGTATCGCAAGATTACTCCACAACTATAACATTAAAGTAAACGAAGAAGTAGGTAAATACAAAAGAGAGAAGTTCAACATTTCTATTGGAGATGAGCTTCCAGCTGGAGTATTAAAACTTGCAAAAGTTTACATGGCTAAGAAGAGAAAGCTGAAAGTAGGTGATAAGCTTGCCGGAAGACATGGAAACAAGGGTATCGTATCTAGAATCGTAAGAGAAGAAGATATGCCATTCCTTGCTGATGGAACTCCAGTAGATATCGTATTGAATCCACTTGGTGTACCTTCTAGGATGAACTTGGGTCAGATTTTCGAAACTGTACTTGGTTGGGCAGGAAAGAAAATGGGCGTAAAATATGCAACTCCAATCTTTGATGGAGCTAGTATGGCAGAGATTGATGCGGAATGTGTGAAAGCAGATTTACCATCACTTGGTCAGACTTACTTACATGATGGAGAAACAGGAGATAGATTCCACCAGCAAGCAACTGTAGGTGTAATCTACATGCTTAAGTTATCTCACATGGTTGATGATAAGATGCACGCAAGATCTATCGGACCATACTCATTGATTACGCAACAACCGTTGGGTGGTAAAGCTCAGTTCGGTGGACAGAGATTTGGTGAGATGGAAGTATGGGCATTGGAAGCATATGGAGCATCAAATGTTTTGAGAGAATTATTGACAATCAAGTCTGATGATATCATCGGTAGAGCGAAAGCTTACGAGGCAATTGTAAAAGGTGAGAACCTTCCAGAGCCAAGTATACCTGAGTCATTTAACGTATTGGTGCATGAGCTTAGAGGTTTAGCACTTGATGTGAAATTTGACTAATTATTTTTTAGACAGGAGTCTAGAAAGTATGTAGGGAAAAGCTCTACAGAACAACTTTTAATATTCTTAGGGATGGAGGCTTTGCCAAAATCCCAGAAACAATATAAATAGGGAATTATGCCATTTAAAAAGAATGTTGATGCAAGGAAGCCGTTTAACACAATTACAATTAGTTTGTGTTCTCCGGATGATATCCTTGAAAGATCGTTTGGCGAGGTTTTAAAGCCAGAAACGATAAATTATAGATCTTATAAGCCAGAAAGGGATGGTCTTTTCTGTGAAAGGATCTTTGGACCTGTTAAAGATTACGAATGTTACTGTGGTAAGTACAAGCGTATTAGATATAAAGGTATTGTATGTGATAGATGTGGCGTTGAAGTTACCGAGAAGAAGGTAAGAAGAGAGAGAATGGGACACATTAAGTTAGTTGTGCCTGTTGTTCACATATGGTTCTTCAAGTCACTTCCTAACAAGATAGGTTACCTATTAGGACTGTCTTCTAAGAAATTGGAAACAATCATATACTACGAAAGATATGTTGTAGTTCAACCAGGTGCTAAGGAAGGCGAATTGACGAAAATGGATCTATTGACTGAGGAGGAATACTTCGAAGTATTAGATACATTACCGCAAGAAAACCAACAGTTGGAAGATACTGATCCAACTAAATTTATTGCATTGATGGGTGCAGAAGCTGTAAAAGCACTACTCGAAAGATTACAGCTTGATCAGTTATCATACGATCTTAGACACCAAGCTGCAAATGAGACTTCTCAACAGAGAAAATCAGAAGCACTTAAGAGACTAAGAGTTGTAGAAGCATTCAGAGAAGGTCAATCAAGAATTGAAAACAGACCTGAGTGGGCTGTGATTCAATACCTTCCAGTAATACCACCAGAATTGAGACCATTGGTGCCTCTAGATGGTGGTAGATTTGCATCTTCTGATTTGAATGATTTATACAGAAGAGTAATCATCAGAAATAACAGATTAAAGAGACTATTGGAGATCAAAGCTCCTGAAGTAATCCTCAGAAATGAGAAAAGAATGCTTCAAGAGGCTGTAGATTCTCTTTTTGATAACTCTAGAAAATCTAATGCTGTAAAAGCGGAAGGTGGTAGAGCATTGAAGTCTCTTTCTGATATATTAAAAGGAAAGCAAGGTCGTTTCAGACAAAACCTACTTGGAAAAAGGGTAGATTATTCTGGTAGATCTGTAATCGTTGTAGGACCTACATTGAAAATCCACGAATGTGGACTTCCAAAAGGAATGGCAGCAGAGCTTTTCAAGCCTTTTGTAATCAGAAAATTGATTGAGAGAGGTATCGTAAAGACGGTAAAATCAGCTAAGAAATTAGTAGACAGAAAAGATCCTGTGATTTGGGAAATATTGGAGAACATCCTTAAAGGACACCCAATAATGCTTAACAGAGCCCCGACACTTCACAGACTTTCGATCCAGTCATTCCAACCAACATTGGTAGAAGGAAAAGCAATTCAGCTTCACCCACTTGTATGTGGTGCCTTTAACGCCGATTTTGATGGTGATCAGATGGCCGTTCACGTTCCATTGAGTCACGCTGCGATTCTTGAAACTCAGATGTTGATGCTTTCAGCACACAACATGTTGAACCCTCAGGATGGATCTCCAATTCTACTTCCTTCACAGGATATGGTATTGGGTCTTTACTACTTGACAAAAGTGGCTGATCCTAACACACCTACTAAAGGTGCTAACATGAAATTCTACTCTTCTGAGGAGGTTATCATAGCATTCAGTGAAGGTGCGATAGATCTTCATGCTCCTATTATTACAAAGGGTAGAGTAGACGATGAAAACGGTAATATAGTTATTGGAAGAATCGAAACTACAGTAGGTAGAGTATTATTCAATGAGGCAACTCCAGAAATGGTTCCTTTCATTAATGAGTTACTTACTAAGAAGAACTTGAAAAAAGTAATTTCAGGAATTATAACTAGAACAGATTTTTCTGTGACAGCAACATTCTTGGATCTTATTAAGGATATGGGATTCTATTGGTCATTCAAAGGTGGACTATCGTTTAACCTTGGAGATTTGATCAATCCAACTGTAAAAGAACAAACACTAATCGAAGCTCAAGATGAGGTGGATGAAGTTTGGGAAAATTACAACATGGGTCTTATTACAGGTAATGAGAGATACAACAAAGTAATCGATACATGGACTAAAGCCGATAGTGCGATTACTGAAAACCTAATGAAAGAATTAGCTGAACATAAGGGTGGATTTAACTCTGTGTATATGATGCTAGATTCTGGAGCCAGGGGATCAAAACAACAGATTAAGCAGCTATGTGGTCTGAGAGGGCTGATGGCTAAGCCGAGAAGATCTGGAGATACGGGTGGAGCGATTATCGAAAACCCGATCCTATCTAACTTCCTTGATGGACTTTCAGTACTTGAGTACTTTATATCTACTCACGGTGCGAGAAAAGGTCTTGCCGATACAGCCTTGAAGACTGCCGATGCCGGTTATCTTACAAGAAGATTGGTAGATGTATCTCAGGATGTAATTATCATGGATGAGGATTGTGATACACTAAGAGGTATCGACACTTTAGCATTAAAAGATAATGATACTGTAGTACAAAAACTATCAGCAAGAATAGAGGGTAGATATTCACTTCATACGGTATTAGATCCAGTAACGGACGCTGTTCTTGTAGAAGCAGCAGAGTATATTACTCCTGCGATTTCTGTAGAAATTGAAGAAGCGGGTGTAGAGATGGTAACAATCAGATCTGTACTTACTTGTGAAACTAAATCTGGTGTATGTCGTAAGTGTTATGGTAAGAATCTTGCTTCTGGTAGAATAGCAGAAACAGGAGATGCTGTAGGTATTATCGCTGCACAAAGTATTGGTGAGCCGGGTACACAGTTGACATTGAGAACCTTCCACGTAGGGGGTATCGCATCTGTATCGAAGCAAGAGTCTAATCTCGTGTCTAAGTTTGATGCTGTAATAGAGTTTGATAATGTAAAAACTGTAAAAGATAAGGATACTAAAAAGAATGTTGTAGTATCAAGATCTGGAGAGGTACGTGTTAAAGATCCAGAAACTGGAAAATTATTCACTACTCTATACATTCCTTATGGATCAGAGTTATTCGTAAAAGACAAAGCGAAGATTGCAAAAGGAGAAGTTGTATGTCAGTGGGATCCATTTAACGCGGTAATTATTGCGGAGGATGGTGGTATTGCTCAATTCGATGCAGTAGAGGAAGGTCAAACTTTCCGTGTGGAGAGAGATGAGCAAACTGGATATGCTGAGAAAGTAGTAATCGAATCTAAGAATAAGAAAAAGATTCCTACTATTAAGATTATAACTCCTGGTGGTGAAGAGCTTAAAAGCTACAACCTTCCAGTAGGTGCCTATATCTCTATAGAAGATGGAGATGATGTGAAGGGTGGACAAACGATCGTGAAGATCCCTAGGAAACTAGGTGGTGTACAGGATATTACGGGTGGACTTCCGAGGGTAACAGAATTGTTCGAAGCGAGAAACCCTTCAAATCCTGCAACAACTGCAGAGATAGATGGTATCGTTTCATTCGGTAAGATCAAGAGAGGTAATAGAGAAATCTTCATCGAAGACGAAAAGACTGGGCAGAAGAAGAAATACTTAGTAGGTCTTTCTAAGCACATCTTAGTTCAAGAAGGTGATTTCGTAAGAGCTGGATCTCAAATGTCTGATGGTGCTACATCTCCTTTTGATATATTGAATATTAGAGGACCATTTGCAGTACAACAGTATTTGGTGAACGGTGTACAAGAAGTATATCGATCTCAAGGTATCTCGATTAATGATAAGCATATCGAGGTGATCGTAAGACAGATGATGAGAAGAGTTCAAATCTTAGATGCTGGTGATACTTCATTCTTAGAAGGAGAAGCGGTAGAGAGAGTGAACTTCATGGAGCAGAATGATTGGATCTATGACAAAAAAGTTGTTGAAGATGCTGGTGGTTCTGAAAACTTGAAAGTTGGACAGCTTGTAAGTGTTAGAGAGCTAAGAGAAGAAAATTCTTCATTGAAGAGAAATGATTCTAAAACAGCTTCAGCTAGAGACGCTGTTTCAGCGACTTCTACTACATTACTTCAAGGAATTACTAGAGCATCATTGGGTGTATATAGTTGGATTTCAGCTGCATCATTCCAGGAGACTACTAAAGTACTTAGTACTGCTGCGATAGGAGCAAAAGTAGATTACTTGACTGGACTTAAAGAGAATGTAATTGTAGGTAAGAACATACCTGCAGGAACAGGACATAAGAAGTTCAAAAATATGATCGTAACAGTAAAGAAACCTGAACCTGTAATGATGGTTGAAGAAGAGGAAGCTGCTGAGTAAGCAATGAAATTTTCTTAGGAAATATATAAGGGATGTCAATTAATTTTGATGTCCCTTTTTTTAGCATATTTTTAGTAATATTTATCGAGATATCCACAATGGACAAAGCATACCAAGGATTTTTAAAATCGCGTCTCATCTGGAAAGGGGACGCATTTGGGATGACTCAGTTTGAGCTGCCCATTTCTTCAGTGGATATATCAAAATTGCCTTTTGTACCTACTGACCGAAGATTAGGACACCAGGCAGAATTCGTTTTCTTGCAATTGTTGATGTCTAGCATAGAGTTTGAAGTATTAGCTCATTCTATACAACTCATAGGAAACAAACGTACGCTAGGTGAATTGGATTACATAGTTCGAAATGTACAGACAAAGGAGGTGCTCCATATAGAATTAACCTATAAATTCTATATAGTCGATAAAGCCATACCTGAACCCATTGATCAAATAATAGGGCCCAATAGAAAAGATACCTTCGTTTATAAATTGAATAAAACAAGAGATAAGCAGTTACCCTTGTTATACTCTGAGCCTAGTAGAATAACTCTAGAAGAAATGGGATTGGATATTGCTAGTATCATTCAGAAGGTAGCTTTCTATGCTCATATTTTTGTCCCATATGATGATAGAATATTCCATGTTGAAAAATTAAATGAGGATTGTCTTGCTGGATTCTGGGTCACGCGAGAACAGATGGAAGTGGAAGTATTTAAAATTTGTGTTTATTACCGTCCTTCTAAATCGGAATGGCTGCATATCCCTCATGATAAGGTACAATGGAAGAGTTATCATGAGATAATGGATGAGATATGTTCTTCGTTAGACGAGGGAAGGTCTGTGATGCTGTGGAAGAGTAATGGCAGCAGACGTGATAGTGAAATTGAAAGATTTTTTGTTTGCTAAATAATAAATTGAGACACTTTACGCTCAATTGTATTTATATCAATAGTAGAGGAGTATTGTATCAAATTATATATTCATTCATCGAATATTCATTGTGTATCATCGAAATATACATTTACATATAGTCACTTAACCCTTATCTTCCTAATACACCAAATCATTAAGATCATGGGAAACAAGAAAGATATAATGTTATTGACATCAAGTTATACCATTTCTGTCTTAGTTTGTCGCTAATTTTAATGGTGTTATTCTAATTGTGTTTCTATTTGCAGCATAAAGATATTGGTAAATGCCGATACATATTGAATGTTGCAGACGGATGTATGCGGCAAATTCAATAGTAATCGGTATAAGTTGTCTGGGGATGCACCACGAAAGAGCATGAAGTTTAAGTCTTTGTTTAATAGAGACCACAATGGAATTAGTGTCAGTCGAGATTCTAATGACACCAATTACTGGTTAAACTATAGGTATGCAGTAGGGTTTAGTCTTATTGTAGGTATACTTACGTATACTATGTTATCATTCATTTTCTAACCATAAAGAATTGATTAGACTAATTCTTTTCAGTAGTATCCTGCTTAACCTCCAATGAATCTGCGTTTATCTTTTCTTTTTCCTTTTCTTTTGGCTTAGGTTTCACGGTACCTCTTAGTTTGAGCACATTATGTTTAGGATATGTATTTGATTCTATAATGATTTCAGGTTTTTGATCTCCATCTTTATTGACACTGTTATATGTGACTCCTATTTTATTAGATTCTCCTGGGGCTATGTCAAGGAAGGGTACTATTGGCCTAGCGCATCCACATGAAGCATCTGCACCGATTATCTGTAGAGGGGCATTCCCAGTATTTGTAAATTTGAATTTCTTTTTGATGATATCTCCTTCTGTGATTTCGCCAAAATCCCATAGCATTTCTTCAAATTCTATTTTTGCTCTGGCCTTAGCGATCTTTTTTACTGGTTTCTTTTTTTTCTTTTTCTTTATAACTGGAGGGACAACTTTTTTTACTTCAGGTTCTGGTACAGTAGATTCTTTTTCTTTTTCGAAAGAATCATCTTGTTTATTCAAATCTACGTTTTGGCTTTTAGCTTCCTTCGATTGTGAATCGTTCTTTGTTATTACGGATTCTAATTTAGCTTCTGGTTGAATTTTAGATGATGAAGTAAGAGAAGTCTCTTGCTTTGGCGATACATCTTTATCGGCATCTAATTTACACTTAATCAAAGTGCACAAAACGATGAGCGTGAGGGCTAAAAATATATCCTTTTTTTTTGTAAACATAAGTTCAAAGATAACAAAGGGTTTTGTAATTATCTTAAGACTGAAAAATTATCCACTTTGACAAACTCCTCACCAGTACAAGTGTATTTTACTTTATAGATATACATTCCTGGATTCACAGCTTGCCCATTAAATGTTCCGTCCCAAGTTTCATTTTTATTGATTGTAGTCCACATCTTTCCTCCCCATCTATCATAGATTTCGAAATATTCCAATTGACTTATTAAAAATAGATTACTTATGCCGAATCTGTCATTCAGTTGATCATTATTTGGAGTGAAAGCGTTTGGCAATAACAAGTTGGCACAATCAAGTTCATTCGGATCGATCACATTTATTTGTATCTGGTCAGTTGTCGTACAATTTCCTACATTATCTATGCTCAATGAATAATTAGTAGTAATTGATGGTGTCGCTGTTGGATTAAGAATAGTTGCATCATCGAGATCAGTATCAGGACTCCATGTAAAATTAGATGCACAAGAAGCACCTACAGTAATGTCTACAGGTGATCCAGCTATTATCGTAGTGTCATTAGTTATTATTTGATCTGGATTTAGAGAGTTAGTTACTATTTCAGTAGCTGATAGGGCTCTTTGGTAGAAGACGAATTCATCGATCCAACCATTAAATCGATCTATATTGACAGCTAAACAAGGACTATTGTTAAAACTTAACCTAGCGTCTTTATCGAAATTAGCAATTCCATCAGATAGTATAGTGAAAGCAAGTACATCATCTAAATATAGACTATAGAATAATTCTGATTTAGTTATGACTAACCGGTGCCAGCAAACAGATTGATCCAGTTCGACATTCTCGGTAACGATGTTTCCAATATTCTGGCCCAATTCAAATCCTATTTCATTATTTGCTGGATTGTATGTTACTGCCATGAAAGAATCAAGTGCACATTCTGATCTGACGGATAAGATATCTGTTCTAGTAGTTACTTGATCAAATCGAAAATAGAAACTGATCGTAAAGTCTAGCTCCATCAATGAATCTATTTCAGATGGAAATATTAAGTTGTCATTATTCCCATCGAAGTACAAACCATCAGCTGCAAGGCCGCAATCACAACTCGGGTCAGAGGTAGGCACTGCAGCAGGCAGTATGCCAGCCTGATCAACAAATGTACAGTCGTCGAATGTATATTGTGATGTCTGACCGTAAGCGGTAATAGATATAAAACTGAGCAATAATATGCTAGCGAACAATATATACTTTGGATTAATATGCATATCTAAATTAAAAAATTAGCAATAAATGAAAATTGAATGTGTTCACCTGAATCTTATTGTTTTCTAATAAAGACAGATGAATTATTATCGTTTGCTTATGTTAACGTCAACATCATAAATCGTTTCTGCAATTCTAGCAGTTTAGCGATTAAGCAAATACGTCATTAATAGTAGTTTTTAGCAAAAGGGCAAAGTTCTATGGATTAACCTCCAAACATTCCCGCCATTCCAGGTGGTAGCATTTGACTAATCATACTTTGAGACTCTTTCGCTTCCTCTTCTCCAATTTTTTCTAGAAGATTATTGATTGCGACTAAAAGGAGATCTTCAAGTTCCTCTTTGTTTTCTGGTGTTTGATATTTTTCATCGATGGAGATATTGACTATTTCTCTAGCTCCATTACCTGTAATAGTTATTCCTTCTAATGTTTCAGAGATGGTAACCGCTTGAAGTTTTTTCTTCATTTCAAGCTGCTTCTCTTCCATATTACCCATTAAGTCTCCTAGCATGTTGTTGTATTTTTTTATTAAGTATCCTGTACGCTTTTCGAATACACTACAAAGATATCATTTTGAAATAATAGTATAGGAACGAAAAAAGAGCAATAATCATTACTGATCATTGCTCTTTTCCTAAAAGTTGTATTTCTAGCTTATTGCTTGATTATTCTTTTGATTTCTTTACCAGACTGTGCATTTACTTGTACAAAGTACATACCGTTTGGAAGATCAGAAATATCAATTCTAGTTTTCATTTCTGAAATGGTCATATCTTTGATAGTTTGACCCATTTTATTGAATACGACTACTGATGCTACCTGTTGCTCATCCATATCTATAGTGATATAGTTTGATGCACTGGTAGGGTAGATGTTGATTCTAGATTTAGTATTATTAGTTCTAGCAATATCAGAATATTCATATTTACCGTCGAAATCTACTTGTTTTAGTCTGTAGTAATTTTCTCCGTTTAGAACCTCATCATCAAGGAATGAATATGATTGCACTTGATAAGATGTTCCTTGTCCGTCTACTTTACCAATCGATTCGAAATTTTTTCCGTCAAGAGATCTTTCAATTTCGAATCTGTCATTGTTAATTTCTGAGGCCGTAGACCATGTGAGAATATTATCGTCTCCTTTTGACTGAGCTTCAAATGAGATTAGCGTAACTGGAACAAGAGGACATCCTGTTGGTGCTACTCCAAAATCCGTAAGTGTACTGCCATCTGCAACGAATTCAAATCTTTCACTTGGATCAGTCCAGCCGTCTAAATCTCCTGTAGTTATACCGGCTTTTAGTTTTATATTTTGGTTTGCAGTACTTACACCGCCACCAGTCCATGCCGATCCGGGGTCCTGTCCAGGATTACCGAATACGTCAACAATGGTACCACTAAGTCTTAGTTCTAAAGCATCGTCACCATTAAAACTAAATGATTCTGCTACGAATTCTGTACCCGGACATGCCGTGCTAGTTCCACTTAAACCTGCAGTACCTGCAACGATAACATCTCCAGCTAAAAGCATACCTGAGTTTATAGTTAGATCCAAAGATGGAGTTCCTCCATTGGTTCCTTTAAAAACAGTAATAGGTGTTGCACTTAAGTCTATATCAGTCGTCCCTGAATTCCAAATTTCAATACCTTTTGGATCTGTACCAGAATTAGTTTCTATATATTGACTTATTACTACTTGTGCGTTGATATTCGTTACAGCTAAGATTAATAAAGCAAAAAGTAAAGTTTTTTTCATACCTATATGTTGTTTATAGAAGTTATAAATGATAAATTATAATTGTTATATCATATTTCCTATGGAAGGAAATAGTTTGGTTAATTGTATCGTAAAGGTAATAAGAAATGTAAAATATATGTCTATATACTGTAATGTTTATGTTAATTGTCCATCTAGAGATAGTAC
>CALKXE010000038.1 GCA_938003955.1 uncultured Saprospiraceae bacterium
TTTTGAAATAGGCGCTTCATTTGAGCTTATCAAGGCATCGCAGACTGCATCAGCAGTCTCTTTGAGTCGGTCTAGACTTGGGCATGGGTAATCTATATTATCAGCATAGATTACAGCATAGGATGCTTTTATTGATTGACCCAGTTGTAAATCTGGTATCGCTGAAGACATCAATGATCGCCTATCATCAAGTGGAAGATCAGCAGTACACATACTCCAAACTGTATCATCTGATGGATCACCATTAAATGCGAATTTGATAGTGTCAGTACTTGTGGGATCAAAACCACTATTTCCATATGTCATTGCGGTTCCATCCGCCCAGAGACCTCGTAGATAATTGTAAAATTCAGTGTCTTGTTGAGGATCTTGTGTAGCAGGAGGAGGATTCGATACTCCACGATTCATTACTGTATAACTTGTTACTGGATTATTATCCCCGTCTAACTTCTTTATACCAATCATAGGTATATTCTCTCCATAAGTATTTACACCTGGACAAAGATCACCTTGGGATCCATCAACTGCATCTGAATTATAAACATACATCATCTGAGATTCTTCATCATAGCCAGCAAAATCATCCTCAGAACAACCCAAATCAAAATCCACCCAAAGTCCAACAAAAGCATCCCTAAATTCATCCGCTCCCTTATTAATCATTTCAAAATCATAGAATGTTGCATTATTTAGATCTTCGTTACTCCCGTTAGAAAAAGCATACGCCATAGTATGTACTTCAATTTGAATAGCAGTAGCATTAGTAAGACCATGTACACCAGCATTATCATTGAACACCCACCAGATTGATTGATCTCCTTTTATTAAAGGAAAATCTCCATTATCAGGATTGTAATTTCCATCTTGATCATTGTCAAAAAATGGAGCAAGTTTTTGATTCTCTGGAATTGTGAATCCTACAAATGATTCGAAATGAGGATTATTTCTGCCTGGCCAGCTGTAGATATTATCTATCTTGTTATCTATAGAACCATCATTAAAATCTAAAAAGTGGGCGTCAACTTCTGATTTATTTACCACCCAAAATCGATCCCAATCTACGCATCCATCTTCGAATGCTTGCCCATCTCCATCCAGAGGCCCAGGATAATAATCACTGTTAGCACCTGTGCGATATTGAACAGCTGCCAGCTTCAAAGCTCCGTTTGGATCTAATCCTCCTATCCATAAGCCACCGGCAAAAATCGCAGACACCTCATCTATTCCATCAGAAGGTGTTATATATTTACCATCTTGTCCGTTCCACCATAGATCACCAGAATTACGTAGTCCAGCCTTTATATTATTGACGTCAAGTTCAATATAAGCACTACCAGGAGAGCAATTTTGAGCCGTAGAAGAAAAATAGATGCATAGTATTAGAAATGTATAAAGTAGTTTCATTTTCATAATTTAGTTGGATTGGAAATTATTGTATTTGGGCTTGCTTATTTAATAATCAATTGTCGACGTCTATCTTTTTACCACTTTCTCAACACCGACATTACCGTGAGCATCCTGGACAGATATCAGATAAATACTCGGTGGCAAATTACTTATATCAAGCGTTTTTATTTTGCCTTTGCTATTATTATCAATAAGAACTACTTGCCCACTTAAGTCTATCACTTTTACTGATTGAATGAAGTTATCACTTACAATCTTGATGATATCCATCGCAGGATTAGGACTTACAGTGAAGTTTGCTTTGGTGGTAGGTATTTCGTTTGAGCTTAACACGGCATCGCAAACTGCATCGGCAGCTTCTTTGAGTCGATCTAGACTTGGGCATGGGTAATCTATGTTATCAGCATAGATGACGGCGTAGGAAGCGATTGTTGATTGGCCAGGTTGGAGATTAGGCATTGCGGATGACATAAGAGAACTCCTATCATCAAATGGAAGATCAACTGTACACATACTCCATCCATTTTCACTTGAAGGATCCCCGTTGAATACAAATTTCGAAGTATCTATACTTCCTGGGTCAAATCCGCTACCTCCATATGTCATCGGCGTACCATCCAACCAAAAACCTTTCAGAATATTATAAAATTCAATATCTTGTTGAGGATCCATAGTCGCTGAAGGGGCAGAATAACCTCCACGATTAATGAACGAATGACTTGTAACTGGGAACATATTGCCATCCAACTTCTTGATTCCTAAAATAGGAATATTGCTACTATAAGTATTGAAAATTCCAAAACATTCATCTATTGGGTATCCATCAACATCATCTTCATTGTATACATACATCATCTGATACTCTTCATTATATCCGATAAAGTCATCCGCAGGGCAACCTAAATCAAAATCTACCCAAAGTCCAACAAAAGCATCTCTAAATTCATCCGCCCCCTTATTAATCATTTCAAAATCATAGAAGGTTGCATTATTTAAATGCTCGTTATCACCATTTGCAAATGCATATGCCATAGCATGCACTTCTATTTGTATTGGCATTGCGTTAGTCCATCCATGAACGCCAGCTTTATCATTGAATACCCACCAGATCGATTGATCTCCTTTTATTAATGGGAAGTCTCCATTGTCAGGATTATAATTCCCATCTTGATCTCTATCAAAAAACGGAGCGAGTTTTTGATTCTTTGGAATTGGGAATCCAACAAATGATTCGAAATGAGGATTATTTCGCCCTGGCCAACTATAAATGTTATCTATCTGATTATCAATAGCACCATCATTAAAATCTAAAAAATGGGCATCCACTTCTGACTTATTGACTATCCAGAATCTATCCCAATCGACACAGCCACCTTCGAAAGCTTGACCGTTACTATCTTTTAATGGCCCAGGATAATAATCACCGTTAGCACCTGTGCGATATTGAACAGCGGCTAGCTTTAGATTTCCGCTTGGATCTCTCCCTCCTATCCACAATCCTCCTGCAAAAATCGCAAATACCTCTTCTATTCCATCAGAAGGTGTTATATACTTACCATCTTGTCCGTTCCACCATAGATCACCAGAATTACGTAGTCCGGCCTTTATATTATTGACGTCAAGTTCGATATAAGCTTCTCCAGGTAAGCAAGATTGGGCAAAAGAAGAAAAGCAAATAGCTAAAAATAAAAAGGTAAGAATTGATTTCATTAGTAATTGGTTGGTTTAAAAAATCGTGTTTATTTCGTTTTAAACCAATATAGAAATTTTCTTACCGAAGACGACATCACTGAGATAGAATTTATAGATTTTGTCTTGGTGGCAATAAGTGCTCTTTAAGTTTCACCTATCATTCCTGTTTGTTATTCTGAATCCATTCGATAATTATAATTCCTTCAACAACTATTTTTTATCTTCGCATTCTTATCATATAAATAGCTTATGTACAAAGGTCAAAAAGTAGTCGTCGTGTTGCCAGCTTATAATGCAGCGCTTACATTAGAAAAGACTTATAAGGAAATACCTTTTGACCTCGTAGATGAAGTCATATTGTGTGATGATGCCAGCAAAGATGATACTGCTGCACTTGCCAAACGAATAGGTATTAATCATGTCATCGTACACGAAAACAATAAAGGATATGGTGGAAATCAAAAATCACTATATAATAAAGCACTCGAGCTAGGTGGCGACATCGTAATCATGCTTCATCCTGATTATCAATATACGCCTTTACTTATACCAAGTATGGTCAATATTATTGGTGAAGGACTGTATCCAGTTGTTCTAGGTTCTCGTATTCTTGGAAAAGGAGCACTCAAAGGTGGAATGCCTCTATACAAATATATCGCTAATCGTTTTCTAACATTCACTCAAAATCTCTTAATTGGTTACAAGCTTTCAGAGTATCATACTGGCTACAGATCGTTTAGTAAAGAAGTACTAGAGACGATTAACTTCAATGCCAATGATGATGATTTTGTATTTGACAATGAGATGTTGTCTCAGATTGTCTATGCTGGCTTCGATATAGGTGAAGTGACTTGTCCGACCAAGTATTTCGAAGAGGCTTCTTCTATTAATTTCCGGAGGAGTGCTAAGTATGGAATGGGGGTTTTACGAGTTTCTGTGGTTCATTTCTTTTGTAAATTAGGGATTGGGAAGTCTAAGTTGTATTAGGTTTAGGTTAGACTGTTCGATTTTTAGACATTGGACCGCTACGCTTTTAGACTATGCGATCACTTCGTTTTTGGAACGCTGATCTTTTCCTCTATCTATAATGGCGTTCTGAATTTATTCGGAACTACGCGTAATTATTATATCCTTAAACCAACTCTAATAACAGTTTCGTAATACCATCCTCTGACGGTTCATTTGCTACCAGCACATCTCGATTAACGTGCCTTAATACTGCATTTTTTGTTGTACTACCAATCACTATAATCTCTTGATCTACGTACTTATTCTTACTAAACCAAGCATCTACGTTCATCGGACTGGTAAAAATTAGGATGTCAAAATCTTCGACAGGAATTTCTTCTATAGGTTGATTATCATAGACTGGTATAGAGAACGTATTATCCGATTTCAGAAGATTATGGACACTATCAACTGAATTATTAGCTCTGATAAAACAAACGGGTTCATGTTGTTTTCTTGTCTCTTGGAATAGTTGTGCGACTTCTTCAGGCTTGCCATTTCCGACAAAGGAAATATCCAATACATATCTACCTAATTCTTCTGCCGTTCCCGCACTAAGACATGCATACTGATATGGGTACAGCTCCAAGTTAGAACTTTCAAAGAAAAAACGTACAGCATTTCTACTATAGAAAAATACCCAATCCGTTTCTGGTGGTTCGAAGTCCAATGGTGAAAAATGGATTAGACTTTGATCTTTGATATAATGGCCTTTAGCCGCTTTTCGGATCGGAGAATCACTGGCCAATTGACGGCTGATAAATATACGTTTACTATCTGCCATACTATGATTCTATAGGCGATATCCAGAAATTATTGACTCCCTCTCCTTGAGTTACATTAATCCTTTGCAAATTAAGCAATTCTAATAATCCTAGGAATGTAACGATCGCATGTATTCGGTTTTCAAGATCTTCGAATAGCATCTTAAAGTCTACTCTACCGATCTTGGCTACCTTATCCAATATTGATTTTTGTTGATCTTCGATTGTATAATTATACTTTACGATTCTGTGGACCGTCTTCGCTCCTCGTATCTGGTGATCTTCCATCAATCGTTGGAATGTAGATAGCAACCTATATAATGTCAATGACTCCAACTCTACATCTACAAGTGCTCTCGTCGCTATGTCACGCATCTCAGAACTAATATTACCTCTATTGAATTTAGTACCTCTCCCCTCCTCCATAGATCGCATCTCATCGAGAATATCTTTGTACTTCTTATACTCTAGCAGTCTCTGCGTGAGTTCTTCTCTAGGATCTATTTCATTACCGAGTTCGTCCAATTCTTTTCTTGGAATCAGCATTTTAGCTTTGATACGCATAAGTGTGGCTGCCACTAATATGAATTCGCTAGCTATATCTATATTTAAACTTTCTAGCTCCTTTATATAAGCTAAAAAATCGTCAGTAATCGTAGCAATTGGAATATCATCAATATCAAGTTCATCTCTCTCGATAAAGAACAGTAATAGATCAAAGGGACCTTCGAAATGTTTGAGCTTGATTGTGTAACTCTGCATGTGGTAAAGATATGGATTTAGTTATTCGATACCTTACTTATCTTTTTAATTATTTGAGAACCATCATTCATGAGAAATTTCATTATAAAAAGTGAAGTAAAATCAGGCAATTGAACTTTCGAAGTCTTGATATCAATGAGTTTTTCTTGTAATTGCCCATTCTCAGAATAAATCTCGATCTGCATAATACTAGAGACCTCTATTCCACCTATTTGAACATATTCATTAGTTGGATTCGGAAATACTTTCAAATCTGAACTTTTAGTGGGCAATTCAGATATACCAGAAACTATTTCTTTAGAAAATAAAAAAGACTGTCCATCTATAAAAAAATCACGAATTAGAAATGAATCGATAGAAACTACTTCTCTATTTATGTAATAGATATCGTGAGGTAATATCGAAGGAAAAATTAAATTACCTAATCTCCAATCATGATTTTCATCAAAACTAATCGTCACAATAGATTGTGATACAACTGTATCATTTTCAACGCAAGTGCACATAACGGTACTATCAATATTATCAATCGGTGTAAACGAAAGTCGATAATCATGAGATTCTTGTGGAAAAACAATTTCTCCCGTCCATCCACTTGTGATTGTTCGAAGTTGCCATTCTCCTCCGATATAGTCTTTTAGTTCATCAGCTGTATTTATTTCGAACTGACTTACTAGTTGAAATGGAAAACAAAAAACAAGTAGAATTATTAAATATATTGGTTTCATGATAATAATTTTATATTTTGTGAATATAACTCTTTTAAGATCAACGTTCTAATTGAAAATAGGTAAGTATGAATTTTAAATTAATTTTCAGTTATTTGATAGTAGGTTTTATTCCTTTCTGCGCTACGAGCCAAAAAATCACTGATCCAAAAGCAACTGAAATCTGGGAACCAGAGCCAAGAGTTGTTTCCGCAGGAATCACAAATGATCATCCACCTTCTGATGCTATCGTATTACTAGAAGCTAATAGCGGACTGCAATGGACTCACTACGACGGTTCTCCAAATCAGTGGACAATCGAAGATGGAATTATGACCTGCAAGCCTGGGACGGGAACAATCAAAACCAAGGAAAAATTCGGAGATTGCCAACTACACATCGAATGGAGCACACCATTCGAACCCAATAAAGAAGGCCAAGGAAAAGGGAATAGTGGTATATTCTTCCAAAATAAGTATGAAATTCAAATCCTCAATAGCTATAAAAACAGAACATATTCTAATGGTCAGGCAGGAGCCATATATAAGCAAAGTTCACCGCTAGTTAACGTCACTCGCCAATCAATGGAATGGAATGCTTATGATATTATTTTTCATGCTCCTAAGTTCGATTCTAATGGAAAAATGACTAAAAAAGGGACGATGACAGCATTTCACAATGGAGTACTGATTCAAGATCATGTAGAGATAGAAGGAACAACAGAATACATAGGACCACCAAAAGTAATCGCTCATGGTGATG
>CALKXE010000039.1 GCA_938003955.1 uncultured Saprospiraceae bacterium
TATAAATTCCTAATAATAATCTTCGTAAACTAAAAAACCACCAGGTATAACAAATCCTAAAGAATTGCAAGCCTGCTAAAAATCTAAGTTGTCGTATAAATTCCTAATAATAATCTTCGTAAACTAAAAAACCACCAGGTATAACAAATCCTAAAGAATTGCAAGCCTGCTAAAAATCTAAGTTGTCGTATAAATTCCTAATAAAAAAATTCAAAATACGACGAATAAGTACACCAAGTTCTGAGCAATATCCAGCCTGAGAATTATAATAGGTCTCTCAAAAATTCAACTATCTAGTATTTTTAGTAATACATCCTTATTAGCTCAACCTATATTGATACCGCACTATATCGTTCCACAAATTTCACCATTTCGGCTACCATATCTGGACTTCCTATAACTATTGTAGACCTCTGATGAATATCCATAACATCTAGATCAAGAATTCTTTCCAGCTTTGTGTTTATTGCCGTTCCTCCAGCTTGCTCAATAATAAAACTCATCGGATTGCATTCATAAAGTAATCTCAACTTTCCGTCAACATACTTACGCGTATTGGGATAAAGAAAAATACCTCCTTGAAACATAATACGATGTAAATCAGAAACCATACTACCAATATATCTCAACCTCAAGTTAGAATCAGAACAGTGATCAATATATCGTCTCATTTCAAGATCAAACTTAAGATAGTATCCTTGATTAACAGAATAGTAATTCCCTGTCTTTGGTATTTTCATATCAGGGTGAGAAAGACAAAACTCTCCAATACTTGGGTCAAGTGTAAATCCATTAACTCCATTACCTGTAGAATAGACCAATATTGTAGATGTACCATATAAAACATATCCCGATGCTACTAGCTCTGTACCTTTTTGTAAGAAATCACCTATATCACAAGGACCAGAGACATCACTTTTTCTTTTGTAAATACCAAAAATGGTGCCCACCGAAACATTCACATCTATATTTGAAGAACCATCTAGAGGATCCATAACTACAGTGTATTCTGCTTCTTTATTTTTAACCGGATCCAATTGTACAAAATCTTCTAATTCCTCTGATGCAATTCCACAGCATTCTCCCCCATTATTCAGACAATCTATAAACACCTGATTGGCAAAAATATCTAGTTTTTGGACATCATCTCCACTTGCATTATCAGAACCTGCTATACCTAAAATGTTAACTAACCCCGCTTTATTTACCTCTCTATTTACTATTTTAGCAGCAATTCCTATGTCTCGTAATAGTCTGGTTAAGTGGCCAGTAGCGTCTGTGTAGGTGTTTTGTCCTCTGATTATAAACTCATCAAGTGTAATTATCCTATTCATAGTAGTTTTCTTTATAAAATATAATACAGCCGCAAGGTAGTTGTATAATTAACTAAATATCAATGTGTTGCAATGAATAGTTATCGTAAATTTTACACTAATCTTTTATTAAAAAACAAAATTTTAATCTATAATGAAATGTTTGTCCACTATTTATGTGACGAATTATGGTTAAAGTCCGTCAAAACATCGGTAAAAGACGTAATTATCAGTACTTTATCATTTCAAATTTATTAATTAATCAAACCAACACTATAGCTTATGAGATTGATACTATCAATAATCGCTATCATTTTATGGCTTGTGCTTGGCATTTTTATCAAACCTTGTTTTGACACCAAATTTAACTGTGGTGACGACAATTCGAAAGCAATAATCGACGAAAAGAAAGACGATAGTGCATCGAACATAGTCTCCCCTGCAAAAAAAGTAGCGGGTCCACTATTATTTAATTGGAATAAAGCAGAAGCAATAACAGGGGACGGATGGGATGCCAGAAGACAAGCATTACTAAACGGACTAAAGGACGGGGAAAAACTAGAGATCACAGGTCTTTACCGTGCCGATGAGGTCAAACCTCCAAATTTCAAAAATTTAGGAGTATCGAGAGCCAACGAAATAGCTAAACTATTCAAGCCACCTTTAACAGATGATAGAATAAATCTACGTGGTAAACTTGTAAATGCTTCAGAAGGAGAAAAAACGAATATGTTTAAAAGCGCAGAATTCAGAAATCTGAAAAACACTGCAGCTATCAAAGAAATTGATGATCGTACTTTGATCTATTTCCCTTTCAACTCTACTAACAAACTAAAGGATGCGGAAGTAGAAGCATATCTTAATGATGTTGCAGATAGAGTAAAAAAATCAGGAGAGCGGGTTCGTTTGACAGGACATACAGACAGTATGAGTTCTTCAGAATCTAATAATAGGCTTGGTCAGAGAAGGGCTAATATTGTAAAACAATACCTAATAAGTAAAGGGGTAAGCAGTTCTAAAGTAATTGCTGAATCCAAAGGAGAAACAGTACCAGCAGATGGCCCTTATGTGGATAACAGAAAGAGCGCAGCTAACAGACGTACAGAACTCCAAATCATTAAATAACAATAAAATATAAATACGATGATAACATTAATATCAATATGCGACTTTTTCTGGTTGCTCTGGTTTCTGCCTTTTCTTCTAGGTATGCTTTTAACATGGTTGTACTGGAGAAATAAATATGCCAACATGGTGGCAGATTATGATAGCAAAATCAAAGGCCTTAATAGTAAAATCAGTGGCCTCGAAAGTGATCTTGCTGCTTGTCGGTCAAAAAGAACTGAGCTAGAGGGCGATCTTGCAATTACCAAAGGAAGGATGAGAGAGTTAGAATCAGATATGAAAACACTCAAAATATCCGCAGATAAGAACAAAAACAATAAAATAGACAATAGCTCAGGAATAGCTCCTTTGGCTGCTGCTGCAGCTGTTGCACCAAAAACTCCTGAAGTTAAAGTTGAGAAAAGCTCAATAGCTGCCGCTCCAACTGGAGGTGGTAAAAAGTCTATT
This sequence comes from uncultured Saprospiraceae bacterium, assembly GCA_938003955.1. Lineage (GTDB taxonomy): Bacteria > Bacteroidota > Bacteroidia > Chitinophagales > Saprospiraceae > CAJXUU01. The sequence continues at coordinate 2,886 of CALKXE010000039.1, forward strand.
TACAGTGGTATAAAATCTGATAACCTTCAAATCATAGAAGGTATTGGCCCCAAAATGGAAAGTGTGCTAAAAGAAAATGGCGTAAACTCTCATTCTGATCTTGCTAATCAAACTCCTGATTCATTGCAAGCAATTCTAGGAAAGTACGGTGATAAGTACAAAATTATTGATCCATCAACTTGGGCGAAACAAGCTGGTCATGCCGCATCAGGAGACTATGATGGAATGATTGACTTACAGAAAAAGTTAGATGGCGGTAAAGATAATGCTTCCGGACCATCGGACTCAAAACTGGAAAAATACTTGATTAGGACTGGGGCACTCAAAGCATTTAAACAAGATGACTTAAAAGCAATAGAGGGAATAGGACCAGCAACTGAAAAGTTACTGCATACTAATAGTATCAAAACATGGAGAGATTTAGCGAATACAGAGGCAAGTGCTATTAAAGTAATATTGACTGCCGCTGGATCTAGATTTGCACTAGGAGATCCTACTACATGGCCCAAACAAGCAGAAATGGCTGCAGATGGAAAGTTCGATGAACTAAGAGAGTACCAAGACTTCCTTGATGGAGGAAGAGGGTAAAATTTCTTTAGAATAATATTGACTGGGGCTATTCGAAATTTCGAATAGCCCTTTTTTGTTATTGAAGAGGTCTTTCTTAGTGATTATCATGAGTAAAAAGCAAAGTACTAACCTTTCTTCTGCTTTTACTTCAAGGACAAGGTTTTATTAATTGGATGTAATAAAAGAGTTACAATATCCGTGATATCTTATCTAGAGCTTTCTAATCACAATCTCTGCTCGTTGTTTACCGCATATTCCTTTACTGAATCGATCGTCTTATGTATAAGTGCAATATTATTACCAAACCATTTTTTGGGTTTACTACTAAAAATCATCATTGTTGATGGTTCGGTTTGATAAGATACATTGATTGTTTCCTTAAACTCTGAAGTATAGTAGCGCCTTTTAACATCAAGGCTACCATCGACATTCTTAGAAACTTTATATTTTTCAGAACTATTCCAGAAGTCATAGAATTCTTGACTGGTTAGAGATGTAGGCAGTTGTCTTTTTTGATGCTCATTCACTGTGTTAGCATCAAAATTGAGCCCCGCTTTTTGTAGGCTTCTTTTCTCTAATGCCCCCATAGAGAAGGCCATAAATCCACCATAAAACATAAAGTTGAAGAAGAACCAACCTATATTAAATTTCTCCAGATTCATTGCCCACATCAAAAGAGAAAATGGTAAACCAAAAGCTACAAATTCAATAAAAAAACGCTTTTGTCTGTAAGTAAGATATTGATTCATTAATTGGATATATCTTGATAAATACAATAAATGTAATAAAAAACGCCAGCTCCAAGCGGAACCGGCGTCATCAAAACAAAACGAAAAACCAACTATCTTATATAACGTAGATCAAGTAATTTAGATCATTAGACATTCTTAATTCTCTTTAGAATGACGTTCAACTGACTTTTTAAATACTTGATTATTACTTTATGAAGTTATAGACCTTTTCTCAACTTCACTTTTATTTTTTTACTCTCTTTCTTTCTCTTCACTGTTATATTAACGGTATCACCAGCCTTATTGTATTTCATCAGCTCTACAATATCTTCGAATTTCTCAACTTTCTTGTTATCAACCGCGACAATAACGTCACCTGGTAACATTCCAGAGAGTTGAGCAATACTTCTTTTGTCCATACTGTCTACATAAAATCCAAAATCTGTGCTGAGGTTATAATCCTCTACTACGCTTTCGTCAACATCGTAACCTAGTACTCCGAGATTTACCCTTTCAATATCTCCATTTTCAACAATATCGAAAACTACTCTTTTTACAAGGTTCGAGGGTATAGCGAATGAATATCCCGCATAAACTCCGGTAGGTGTAGCGATTGCAGTGTTTATTCCAAGAAGTTTTCCTTCTGTACTCACTAAAGCTCCTCCGCTATTTCCTGGATTTACAACTGCATCTGTCTGTAGAAACTCTTCGATCGATTTGTCTTCACTAATTATGTCTAAGTCTCTTCCTTTTGCACTTATGATCCCTGCAGTTACTGTAGAGGTCAAGTAACTAAACGGATTTCCCACTGCCAGTACCCATTCTCCTACTTTCACATCATCACTGTTGGCAAAATCCAAAGTTGGAAGATTCCCATCAACATTTATTTTTATCACAGCCAGATCAGTCGAGGGATCTGTACCAATCTTTGTAGCTTTTACTTCTCGGCCGTCTTGCAACGTTACCAATATATTATCCGCAAAACCAACTACATGGTTATTTGTAACTATGTATCCATCCTTTGAGAATATTACACCAGAACCAGAACCATTTTTTTGCCCGTTTCCTCTAAAATAGTCTTGTCCAAAAAAATCATTCCCAAAGATATCTCCACCAAAAAAATCATCAAATGGACTTCTTCTAGACCTTCTACTCTCTTCTTGTCTTTTTCTTGCGGATGTAAGACTTTCTACTGCCATAATGTGTACAACCACCTCTGTCGCATGTTCACTTGCTTTTACAAAATCAAATGGCTGAACGGCTACAGCAGTATTATTATGGCCTACTAAGGTAGCTCTTGGCGACTGATTATAGTTCACCACTTTTTTTTCATTTTGTGTGAAATGATTGATGCCTACTACAGTAACACCTCCAATCATTCCTGCCAAAATAAGTGAAAATATATTTTTCATTATGGTTTTAAGTTTTCGTTTGGTGCATTAAAAACGATAAATAGATGGATAGTGTTTGTGTTTTCTTTCCATTAACAGAACATTAACCGTGAGAGGAAGTTTAAAATGTCATTTTTCGAATGTAGAATGATAGCAAAAAATTCCTAATTTTGGAATAACAAAGTACCTCTCATGCCGAAAATGAATATCGTAAAACGAAAACAAATAAATGCTCCTGTAGAAAAAGTATTTGAAACCCTAAACCATATGTCTAATTGGCAGACTTGGTCACCATGGTTAATCATGGATCCTGACACTAAAGTAGAAGTTTCTGAAAATGAAAAATCATATTCTTGGGCCGGCAAAAGAACAGGAGAGGGGAGTATGCAAATAACTCAAGAGACTAAAAATAAATCTATCGACTATGATCTTACCTTTCTCAAGCCATGGAAGTCAAAAGCAAAGGTAAAGTTTACCACCACAGCTAAAAATGGGGGAACTGAAGTCGCTTGGCATATGAATAGTAGCTTGCCATGGTTTATGTTTTGGATGAAGAAAAATATGACAGCATTTATCGGGAATGACTATGAGAGAGGACTCAATCTGCTTAAGGATTATATAGAGGATGGGAAAATCCACTCAAAACTAAACTGGAAAGGAGAAAGTCAGTACCCAGGATGTAATTATTTAGGGATCAGAAGAACATGTAGTATAGCTGAAATGCCGAAACTTATGGAAGCAGATTTCACAAAACTGTTGGCCTACTCAAGATCAACAGAAGGTGCAAATATTGAAGGCGCCTTTAATCAATATCATAAATTTGACTTTATAAAGGGCATCGTTGATTACACTGCAGGGGTTCCATTTGATAATATACCATCAGATTTCCCTTCAGATTTTTTGTTAGGTTCATTAGCTCCAACTAAACTATATACATTGGAACATGCAGGACCTTATCATCACCTAGGTAATGCTTGGTCGACTATGTATACGATGCATAGGAATAAAGAAATCAAAATCAAAAAAAAATATCATCCCTTCGAAACATATGGTAATAGTCCTAAAAATACGGATCCTAAAGATTTGATTTCTTACATTAACTTTGCTTTAAAATAATAACGAATGCTATCTCGATCTTTCTATTTTATTATGTGCATCTTTCTCGTTTGTTCGTGTGGACCAAGCCCCGCTATAAAAGAGACAAAAGTAGCATCTGCGATAAAAAATACCGCCGAAAATATAATACCTAAAACTATAGAAGAACCTAAAATGAAGAACCTTGATATTGACTATTGTATGGGAAAATTCGAGCCGAAATCTCATGAAGACTTCATTGCTATACCTATTAAATATGCAGATAGAGAGGGAATGTATATGAGAGCAGATGCGTATTCTGCATTCGAAAAAATGTACACTGAAGCTATAAAAGACGGGGTCAAATTTCAAATCAGATCAGCAGCAAGAAACTTCACCTACCAAAAAGGAATATGGGAGCGTAAGTGGACCGGAGCTACAAAATTATCTGACGGCACCGATATATCAAAAGATATAGCTGAACCAATAGATAAAGCGCTTAAAATATTAGAGTACAGCTCAATGCCCGGTACAAGCCGTCATCATTGGGGTACTGATATAGATCTTAATTCTTTCAACAATGAATACTTCGAAAAGGGAGAAGGCAAGAAAATATACACCTGGCTAATAAATAATGCTTCTACCTATGGCTTCTGTCAACCTTATACTGCCAAAGGACCAAATAGGCCTAACGGGTACAATGAGGAAAAATGGCATTGGTCATATCAACCTGTAAGCCAAGGAATCACTGATTATGCTGAACAAAACATGCAAAATGAAATGGTCTCCGGGTTTCTGGGTGCCGAGACAGCGACAAAGATCGATGTTGTTAGAAAATATATTCTGGGGATAAATGGCGGTTGTAGGCACTAATCTTATTCAATAACTAGACCTAACAGAATCGTAGAGCAGCTTTCTATTCTTCTCTAATGATTCTAATAATATCTTCACCATATTGCTTTAGTTTTGCATCTCCAATCCCACTTATCTGGAGTAATTCCATATCCGTCTTAGGCTTTGCACTAGAGATTTCTTCTAACACACTGTTTTTAAATATCACATAAGGCGGTACACTTTTATCTCTTGCAAGTGCTAATCTCCAGGCTTTCAATCTACCAAATAATGAATCGTCCACAATAATGTTAGTTGCAGCACGCTTCTTTTTTACTTTTACCTTCTTCTCCGTTGGTACAAAATCAGCTAGTTTTATCTTTTTTTCTCCCTTGAGTACAGCTGTTGATAGTGGTGTCCAAATAAGGCACGAACCTCTCGAATAATCAACTCCTACAATACCCTTATTGATCATTTGAATGATATAGTTTTTCCAAGTTAGTCGATTAATCTCTCTTCCGGCGCCAAAAGTTTTAATCTGGTCAAATCCTCGGTTTCTAATTTCGGCCTTGTGAGATCCTCTTAAAATATCTATTATCATTTCTATTCCTACAGATTGACCACATCTGTAAATAGCTGAAAGTACTTTTTGTGCATTGATTGATCCATCTTTTTTGAGCGGCGGATTGAGACAGTTATCACAGTGTCCGCAGCCTTCAGTTCTATATTCTCCGAAGTAGGACAGAATTCCATTTGTTCGACAATCCGTAGTTGAAGCAAATTCCCACATTCGCTCCAGTTTTTCATACTGTACACGTTTGAACTCCTCCTTTCCTTCACTGCCATCAACAAATCTCTTCAGCATCAGAAAATCACCCCAACTGGCGAACATGTGAGCCACCGATTCTTCTCCATCCCTACCCGCTCTACCAATCTCCTGATAATATGCTTCCATATTCTTGGGCATACTATAATGTATCACAAAACGGATATTCGGTTTATCTATACCCATCCCAAAAGCGACAGTAGCGCAGATAATTTTTATTTCATCACTTTGAAACTCTCTTTGTACCCGATATCTAGATTCAGCATCCATCCCTGCGTGGTAGTGCTTAGCATTGAGCCCCATCATATTCAGCTTAGAGGCTACTTTTTCGGTATCTTTTCTACTAAGACAATAGATTATTCCTGAATCCCCTGTGTGTTCTCTGAGTATATGAGCAATTTGATCTAATCTTTTTTGTGCCGGGTGAGCATGCGTAGTTATGTTTTTACGCTCGAACGAACTGAGAAATTTTCTTGGCTCTCGTAATTCTAATTGTCTACTAATGTCTTCTTGTGTTGCAGAATCCGCCGTCGCCGTTAGTGCAATAAATGCAGACTTAGGAAAGACATTTCTCAGTCTCGCCAATTTGGTATAATCTGGTCGAAAGTCATTTCCCCAAACAGAAACACAATGAGCTTCATCTATTGCAATCAATCCAATATTAAGCGTACTCAGGTACCTTTGGGTCATCTCACTATTTATCTTTTCTGGAGATAGATAGAGAATTTTAGTTTCACCATTGTTCAGCTTGCGTTCTATCTCTTGTATTTCTCCTGGAGGGACATTGCTATGAATAGTTGCCGCTTCCACTCCTACTTCTTGCAGATTTATTACTTGATCATTCATTAGAGCAATCAAAGGTGACACCACTATCGTAATACCATCGGATGCTAATGCCGGGATCTGATAACAAATCGATTTTCCCCCACCAGTAGGCATAATGACCAATGCATCCTTGCCCCCCATCACGTGGTTGATTATTTCTTCTTGTGGTTCTCTGAAAGTGTCATAACCGAAAGTTGATTTTAATATTTGGTGGATAGTTGGCTTCATGTTTTATTTCTTTTGATACACATTCTAACAAAATGTAGTGTTTACAAATAACTTCGAATACGCTACTTTTTAAAATTCAACTTACAGATAATTGCAAAGAAACTTATTTCGAATGATATGATATGATAACTGTCTTTATAATATGTCACAAATCTATTTTAGTATTCATTAATAGTCGTTTTATACTCGGGTATAAACGGTTATATGCGGATATATTTGGAATTTTACTTGACAATTTTTCACTTGCATCGTCGTAAACATCTACAATGCCCGAGCTCAGAAAGAATAATCAGTATTTATAACTTCTATTTCTTCATAAGGAAAAGAATATCCTAACTGTGCATATTTAACTTTGGCTAGTATTATTAACTACTTTCAACATCCAAGTGTTCGATATCTTTATGATAATTCTCGTCTTTATATACTGTCTATATATCGCAAGAAAAATGTCCAATCAAAACACTATCCACAAACAAACTATATTAAAACTCCAATCATATATGATTTGAATTATATTTGTTGTTCGATACGCAACGAAATGAAAAAGACAATAAAATACGATACTGCTAATATCAGTAAAAAGAAGCAAATACAATTATATAAAGCACTTCTAAAACCTAGGTTGATAGAAGAGAAGATGCTTATATTATTGCGACAAGGAAAAATATCAAAATGGTTTTCTGGAATCGGACAAGAAGCAATATCTGTGGGTTGTACCATGGCATTAGATTCTGATGAGAAGATATTTCCGATGCATAGAAACCTTGGAGTATTTACGACTAGGGACGTGCCTCTTAAAAGTCTATTTTGCCAGTGGCAAGGGAAGATGGCTGGATTTACAAAAGGTCGTGATCGTTCTTTTCACTTCGGAGCACCAGATTATAATATCGTGGGTATGATCTCACACTTGGGACCACAATTATCACTTGCTGGCGGTGTCGCGCTTTCTCATAAATTGAATAAAAGAAAGAAAATATCTCTTGCCTTTACTGGAGAAGGAGGTACAAGTCAAGGAGAATTTCACGAAGCGCTCAATACTGCTGCAGTATGGAAACTTCCAGTAATATTCTGTATCGAAAATAATGGATATGGACTATCTACGCCTACCAATGAGCAATATGCTTGCAAAGATCTTGCAGATAGAGCTATCGGTTATGGTATGAAGACTGAAATTGTAGATGGTAATAATGTGGTAGAAGTCTATGAAACTATAGACCGCATTGCGAAGAAAATAAGAAAGAACCCAGAACCATATCTCATAGAATTCAAAACGTTCAGAATGAGAGGTCATGAGGAAGCTTCAGGAACAAAATATGTCCCAAAAGAACTCATGGATACTTGGGCAAAAAAAGATCCACTTCAAAATTTTGAGAACCACCTCATCAAGAATGAAGTAATATCATCTAAGGAAGTGGAACAGTGGACAAAGGATATCAAAGCAGAAATAAACGCCGGTCTAGAGGAATCTTATGAAGAGCCAGTTGTATCTTCTTCTGAAGCAGGCGAATTAGCTGATGTTTTTGCGCCACATTCTCATGATGATACAGCGCCATCTTCTAATGTTACTGAGATGAGATTCATCGATGCTATTACTGCGGGTCTTAACGAAAGTATGAGAAGACACGATAACCTAGTTCTAATGGGACAGGATATCGCTGATTATGGTGGAGTATTTAAAGTGACAGACGGATTCACAAAAGAATTTGGTAAAGGTCGAGTGAGAAATACTCCTCTGTGCGAAAGCGCTATCGTGGGCGCAGCACTTGGTCTCACACTAGAGGGAGATAAAGCTATGATGGAAATGCAATTCGCAGATTTTGTTACTTGCGGATTCAATCAAATCGTGAATAATTTAGCTAAGATCCACTATAGATGGCAACATAAAGCTGATGTGGTTGTACGTATGCCAACAGGTGGTGGTATGGGTGCCGGTCCGTTTCATTCACAAAGTAATGAAGCATGGTTTACCAAAACTCCAGGTCTAAAGGTGGTATATCCATCTACTCCTGCACAAGCAAAAGGTCTATTAATAGCTGCGATAGCTGACCCTAATCCGGTGATGTTTTTCGAGCATAAAGGTATGTACAGAAGTCTAACGGATAACGTGCCTGATGGATACTATGAATTAGAAATCGGAAAAGCCCGTACCGTAACTGAGGGCGAAGAGGTATCAATTATCACATACGGAATGGGTGTGCATTGGGCTACTGCATTGGCTGAAGAGATGAACCTTTCGGCTGATATTATCGATTTAGTTAGTCTTGCCCCTATAGATTACGCCGCTATCGATGCTTCTGTAAAAAAGACAAATCGTGTATTAATCCTTCATGAGGATACGATGTTTGGTGGTATCGGTGGTGACATCAGTGCTTATATATCTGAACACTTATTTGAGCATTTGGATGCTCCTGTGAAGCGAGTGGCTTCTTTGGATACTCCGATTCCGTTTGATAAAGGTTTGGAACAAATCTTTTTACCGAAGGATAGGTTAAGGATTGCGGTTGATGAGCTGTTGAATTATTAGACTGGTCGACCATTCGAGGTTCGACTTTTCGACGATTGACTATTCGAGGTTCGACTTTTTTAGTTAATGGAAAGCGGATAATTTTTACTTGAATCAATATTGGAACAACGTGCCCGAGCCATGACATGATAGTTGATGTTTGTAACATCGATTCCATACGATTATCTAAGAATACGTTGAGTTTTCCTAAACGCTTGCTAAATGTATGATACTTTTTTTTGATTCTATGAATCCTACGTGCGTTTGCTCTCCAAGCCACACTTGGATAAAAAGCATCCAAAAATCAATTATTTTAAATGAAATTTTTACTTCGATTAATATCGAAATAAAACCATATTCAAAATTGCTTCATGCTTATTTGAGAATTGTATGTGTGCTATTGATCTATGCTAAGAATATTCTTTAAATGATATTTAGCTGTTGGATATTTTACTTCTCATAGACGCAATTCTCGCAATTTAGAATACTATTTCTTGAAAATTAAGAATATGCCAGAAAGCATGGATTGTGCCTTTATTTTACAACCCGCCCGAGCCATGACTTGATAGTTGATCATTACAACATCGATACGATCACCTAAGAATACACCTAACTCAGCAGTCCAAAAGTCGAATGTCGAAATATCTAGCAGTCGACCCTAGACCTCAAATCTCAATAAAAAGTCCCTAATATCCTGGTCAAACTCCTTATTCTCACTATCGTGAAACTTCACTTGTGTCGGTAGTACAAAGATGGGAATATTCAACTCCGTCAGTTTTTTACGATGAATGTCAAGACGCATAGCGTCTTTTTCCGTAGTTAGAATTAGTTTTCTTTTTGATTCTCTGTTTTTGAATACTGTGTTTATATAATCTATATCAATTTCTGAAAATAGATGATGATCCTCGTAATTCATATGGTGCACATCCTCTACCTCTGTATATAAATAATCCAAGAGATAATTTGTATTGGCAATAGCACTTATAAGAATTACATCTAGTTCCGGATCGAGTTTTATCCGCTGTTTGTTGTTATAGAAATTATATGGGTAATCATACTCATAATAAGAGAAGTAGATTTTTTGATTTTCAGTAGGATTTATATCCTGGATTAACTTCGACTTCTCCACATAATCCAAGACTGGAGGACACTTCGTCACTATGATAATATCGGCTCTTTTATACGAAGACCTCCATTCTCTCAATCTCCCAGAAGGAAGTAGATAATCCTTGGTAAACGGATCATCCCAAGTTGTCAATAATATATTAAGCCCTGGCGTGATTGCTCTGTGTTGAAATGCATCATCTAATAAAATAGCCTGCATATCTGGATACTTTCCAACCATTTGTGGAATAGCCAATGATCGACTCTCTCCTACAGCTACTACTATATCTTTATGTTTACGGGCGTACATAAGTGGTTCATCACCTGTAGCCAATACATTGTCAGAGGCTTTTACAAATCGAAATCCTTTTGTCTTTCTTTTATATCCACGACTGAGGGTTGCCACATTGAGATATGGCGACAATAATCGTATAAGATACTCGATGTGAGGAGTTTTACCTGCACCACCAATAGATATATTTCCCACAGATATGACTGGAAGGCTAAACTTAGTGCTTTTCACCAACTCAGATTCATAAAGAGCATTTCTAATCCCTATCAATAATCCGTAGATCAAGGAGAATGGTGCCATCAATATTTTTCCTAGCCAATTTTGTATCATAAGGTAACTAACCGATTTAGATCTGCTAAGTTCTAAGTTTTATTCGAATTGTGGGTTTGTTAACGATTAAGAGTGAGAAATATCGGAGGAAAGAGGCTAAAGTTGTCTGTTTATTCTAATTATTTGAATTGCTACACAAGCCAACGAATTAATCTCTTTTATATCAAAAAAAGGCAAGACGCTTAAGAATTGCAAGCCATTAATATATCATGTATATTTGCAACTTTTTGGGAGCCAACTGTTTTATACATTTGGCTCTTTTTAATCTAATAGAATTTTAAATCATGTTTCCAAAATACGATGTCATAGTAGTAGGTGCAGGCCATGCAGGTTGTGAAGCAGCAGTCGCTGCAGCCAATATGGGCTCTAAGGTATTACTCGCCACTATGAATATGAATACCATAGCACAGATGTCTTGTAACCCTGCGATGGGAGGTGTGGCCAAAGGTCAGATCGTAAGAGAGATCGATGCACTCAATGGATATTCTGGTATAATTTCCGATTATAGTATGGTACAGTTCCGTATGCTCAATAAGAGTAAAGGTCCTGCCATGTGGAGTCCTCGTACCCAAAGTGATCGTATGATGTTCGCTGCGAAGTGGAGACAAATGTTGGAAGCAAATGAAAATATAGATTTCTGGCAGGAGATGATTACTGGGATCATCGTAAAAGACGGTAGATGCTGTGGAATCAAAACTGGTATCGGATTAGATATAGAAGGTGCTTCTGTGGTATTGACTAATGGTACATTTCTGAATGGATTGATACACATCGGAGACAAACAATTCGGTGGTGGTCGTGCAGGAGAGAGGGCATCGACAGGAATTACAGAACAACTGATGACACTAGGCTTCGAGAGTGGAAGAATGAAAACTGGTACTCCTCCAAGAGTAGATGGCCGTTCTCTAGATTATAGTAAGATGGAGACTCAGCCTGGTGATGAAGTAATGGGACGTTTTTCATTTACAGATTCAGAAATGCCAGACAAGCAACTTCCTTGTCATATCACATATACGAGTCCTGAGGTACATGAAGAACTGAAGACAGGTTTTGATAGGTCACCGATGTTCAATGGAAGAATCAAAGGACTAGGCCCTAGGTACTGCCCATCGATAGAAGATAAAATAGAACGATTTTCAGATAGAGATAGACATCAGCTATTCGTAGAGCCAGAAGGGTGGAATACTTGTGAGATCTATGTAAATGGATTCTCATCATCGCTGCCTGAAGAAGTACAATATACATCACTCAGGAAAGTGGCTGGGTTTGAGAATATGAAGATGTTCCGTCCAGGATATGCAATAGAGTATGATTTCTTTCCACCGACTCAATTAAAAATTAATTTAGAGACTAAATTGGTTAAAAACCTATTCTTCGCTGGTCAGATAAATGGAACAACAGGATACGAGGAAGCTGCCTGCCAAGGATTAATGGCCGGTGTAAATGCTCACCTTGCTATCAATGAAAAAGATCCGTTTGTACTCAAAAGATCAGATGCATACATAGGAGTTCTTATCGATGACCTGGTCAATAAAGGGACCAACGAGCCGTACAGAATGTTTACCAGTCGTGCAGAATATAGAATTCTTCTTCGTCAGGATAATGCGGACCTTAGACTTACTCCTTTAGCGGCAGAGCTTGGAATGGTCAATATGGAAGATCGAATGAAAAGGGTGGAAGCAAAGGAAGATTATGTAAAATCAATAGATAAGTACGTAAGGTCTGCCAGTGTTACACCCGATCAACTAAATGGGTATCTAGCAAATATTAACTCTGCGGTATTAACTCAGAAAGTAAAACTTCACAGCGTATTGATGAGGCCTAATGTATATCTTGAAGAACTTCGGCCACTATTACCAGATCTAGAGCAAGAACTAGCGAAGTATGATGGTGAAACGGTTAATCTTGCAGAAGTAGGTCTTAAGTATGAAGGCTATATCCGAAAAGAGCAGGAAATGGTGGACAAAATGAATCGGTTAGAAGAAGTTATCATCAAAAATGATTTTGAATACGATGCATTACAATCATTATCTGCAGAGGCTAGAGAAAAACTAAATAAAATACAACCGAGAACTATCGGACAAGCAAGTAGAATAAGTGGGGTATCTCCCTCTGATGTCTCTGTATTGTTAGTTCATATGGGAAGGTAGAGATATAATTACTAGCCCGCTTGAATCGTTATAATCACTTAACCGCTTTATGATCTTGATCGTATAACTTAATTATTTGTTAGATTTTAATCTTTCTATCAATTAAGAAAGCGAAAAATATCAACCGTACGTTATCAGGTATAGTATTTTGATATCTTTGCCTCCACAAAAATTGGTGCAAACGAATCACTTGTTTCAAAATGTACCATTTACCATAAAAAACAACTTAATGAAGTTTATAAAATTACTTTTTATAGTCATGTTGGCATTTACTTTTAATGCTTCTCAAGCACAGACTTTTGGTGTAAGAGCTGGATTGAATTATTCGAAATTTCTAGGTCCTACTATCACAACAGAAGATGCTACTGAAAAATATGGATTCAGTAGTGGATTCCATTTTGGTCTATCATATGCATATGATTTTACTGATATTTTTTCCTTAAGAACAGAGTTGGTATATATTCAGAATGGTAGCACTCTGGAATATGATGGTGATTCTTATTATGTGATACGAGATTTAGAAAGATCAAAGACAACTGTAGAGAAAGGAACAGTTGATTACGACCTCAATATTTCTAATGCGTACATAAGCATTCCAATAATGGCGAACTACAGAATCAGTAAAAAATGGGAAATCTTCGGTGGACCATATGTGAATATGTTGATTGGACCAACGGGAAGAGGGAAACTAAGGTTTGAAAGTTACGATAGACCAGAAGACATAGTATTTCGTCAATCGTTAGATTTCAGTTACAACAGTGATGATGATGATCAGGTACTTGGTTCATCTCCTCTAACAAGTGATAGAATAGGAATATATGTAGATGGAGAAGTAGTAGAATTACAAAGGTTTGCTGGTGCTTATTCGAGACAAGGCGTTAAAACTGGAAATAAGTTTAACTTCCTTGATATAGGTTTGACTGCAGGTGCGCACTACTTTTTAAACAAAGGATTTTTTGTCGGTTTTCAGATCGATTATGGTTTGATAGATCTTACCAACAATGATGTTGATATCAGCTTAAAAGAAGTAAATCCTGATAATTCATTTCAATTTAGTGATGATAAAGATTCGCACTTTGGAATCCATGCATCATTTGGATTCAGATTTTAGAAATTCTAGTTATTGGAATTTTATATACTCTATCCCTGTTATACATTTGTATTGTCAGGTTAATACAAAATTCTAAACTTATCACATATGTCTAAAATGTTTGAATCAAGTAATCCATTATTAAAAGATGGAGCAATAGCTAAAACTGTAAATAGAGGTGCTGGTAGAACTGTCTACTCAGACACAATGACCATTGCTGGAGCTGTAAATAAAACTTTTATCCTCTTTGGGATAATGATGATAACAACATCAATATCATATCTCAATCCCTCTACTTTCAACTTATACTTTGGTATGTTCGGCGGACTCGCTGTTCTATTTTTTACATACTACAAGCCTACTTATGCTGCTATAACTGCACCTATCTATGCACTACTAGAAGGCCTATTTGTAGGTACTATTTCCGTAGTATATGGTTCTCAAGCTGGAGTTGATGGAATAGTAGGTCAGGCTGTAATGCTTACGTTCGGTACTTTGATTGCCATGTTGATGATTCACAAAACGGGGTTAATACCGGTTACTAAGAAGTTCAGAATGGCTGTAGGAATGGCTACTGGTGCAATAATGCTAGCTTATGTAATGAGTTGGGTAATGAGTTTCTTTGGCGCAGAAATCCCATATCTTCATGAAGGAGGTATAATAGGAATAGGTATTAGTGTAGTAATAATAGGCGTTGCAGCATTAAATCTTTTATTAGATTTTGACTCGTTCGAGAAGGGAGAAAAAGCTAATGCACCTTCATACATGGAGTGGGTTTGTGCTATGGGTCTTTTAGTTACCCTTGTATGGTTATATGTTGAGTTCTTAAGACTATTATCTAAGCTAAATCGAGATTAAAGTACACAAGAAAATTAAATGAAAATATATTTTTAAGGAGTTGCATTGATTTGCAGTTCCTTATTTTTTTGCAAAAAAGTATAACTACAAGACACTTTTTATCCTAGTATCATTGTAGCTTTGTAAGACTAGAACCAAAACCAACCTCCATGGAACTAAAAACTGGTGCATTTGTAGCATTATCCTGGCCCGATACTAAGATTCAAAAAGCTTATTCTTGGTATGATGGAATTATGACAGTTGTAGGAATATGTAAAAATGGATACTATCATGTAGGCCATGCTGCACTATTATTGATCGATTATAGGAATGGGGATGTTAAATATTTTGACTTTGGTAGATACCATACTCCATTCGGGTATGGAAGAGTAAGGGATCTACAATCAGACCCAGAACTAGAAGTCGAAACCAAAGCCATCGTAGAGGAAGGAAAAATCATTAATATAAAAGATATACTTCTAGAGATAGACAGCAACAAATCAACTCATGGAGAAGGCAAATTAGTAAGTGCCATAACCTCTGGTATTGATTTTGACTTAGCATCCGCATCCGCAAAGTCCATACAAGGAAGAGAAGCCATTCCATACGGTCCATTCCAGCCCTTTGGTACCAATTGTTCTCGCTTTGTTGCAGATATATATAGGTCTGGATTTTCCTCTTATTTAAAAAAGAGACGTATTTCTAACTGGTACCTATATTTTCATACTCCTACATCCAATGTAATATATACTCATAAAAAAGAAAATGTTTTTATTATAGAACAAGGGGAATTTCGAATAGAGGAGTCTATGCTTAATATCTTTTTGAACAAAGGAAAATATAGCCCAGCCTCGCAAATAGCTGAAATAGAGCCAAAAAATAATTTGCCGAAATCTGTTTTCTGCCTAGCCGGAACTGGTGGAAATACTTACTTTCAACTTGATAAAACAGAAAAAAGTCACTTGTTTCGAATAAGGCGGTATAGCGAATATGGAGACCTTGAAATCGACGAGATATATCAACTCCAATCTATAGGTTTCAATGTAAATAAAGCATATGAATTCTCCTACATATCTAATGGTATAGCCGTAAAAATCAAACAAGCAGATAAAGTATTTACATTAAAAAATATCAAATATCAAAATCAAAAACCAGTTCGAGAAAAGTCCTTGAAGCACAAATTATGGGGGAGAGGTTAGTCTCATCCAATATCTAGTCTACCCATAGTATCTGTAATTGTATTAGCGAAGCAACCATAATGTTTTTGTCGTTAAAGAAATTCATTTACTGGTTCCAATCTTTTCATTGGAACCAACACTATGGATATATAATTCTTCATAATTCCCTAATTATGAAATTATATACTATATTTATCGCGTAATACCAATTACGTTATTAACTATCACTATTTATTCTTAATGTCAACTCGATAAAATTTTCGTATTAGAGATTTGTATGCAATTTGCAGATTAATCAATAAGGAACATAAAGTTCCTCTATTGCTGTACATCTATTTTATAGAGTCATTTAGAATAAAATAGAACGAGATTATCAAACATAATTGGTGTTATACCATATTACGGTTTGGAATGTTGGAATAAAATAACCAGCAATTTCAAACATAAATGGTATTTGAACTAATAATGATAATCAATTACAATGAAATTCATTTGGGATAATACATACCTAACTCGGGACGAAAGGACCAGAATAAAAATTCTTGTTTCCATTCTTCTTTTTTTGTGCTTCTTTAAGTTTTACGCTGTTGTACTTTATCAACCAGCGTTCATTCCTATAGATAAACATATTCTGGATTCTGTAGAGATGGTAAGTATCAAGAAAAAAGAAAATTACTACGCTAAAAGGAAGTTCGATAGTTCAAAGAAGAACACAAGTAACTGGAAAGAACCCCAAAAGAAGAAAAGCAAAAAAACAACTAAAAATAAGCCAAAACCTATTGCAAATTTCAGGTTTAATCCCAACAAAATCAGTAAAGATTCATTATTGATGCTTGGCTTTCCTAGCTATGCAGTTAACAGTCTTTTAAAGTATAGAAGCAAGGGGGGAGTGATAAGATCTATTAATCAAATGTCCAAAATAAATGGATTAGATGAGGCTACTCTCGAACGACTGACTCCATATGTAGATTTGGACCAACCAGTTCGAAAAAAATATGCTGATAACACCAATATAAAAAAAGATTCTAGCCTTATAAAAAAGAAAAAATACAAACGTAAAGAACCCAAAATTTTCGATATAAACACTGGTGATACTACCGACTTTATGAATCTGTATGGAATAGGTCGAGTATACTCCAAGCGGATTATCAACTTCCGAAAAAGTCTAGGTGGATTTTTCACAATAGAACAAATTGGAGATGTGTGGGGAATAGAAGATAGTCTTTTCTTAGCGATTAAACCGTACCTAACAGTAAATGCATCGAATATTCAGAAGAAGAATATTAATAATATGAGCAAAGATTCATTGAACAAACATCCGTATATAAATTGGCAGAAATCAAAAACCATTCTAGCATACAAATCAGCTCATGGTGATTATAAGCATATGGACGAATTTTATAACCTTCATTTACTAGAAGACGAATTCGTCGATACTATGAAGCAATACTTCTTTGTCAAATGAGGTACATAAATGAAAATAGCAGAATTCTCAATTGGCCAGAAATGCCCTTAGCTCGTATTGTCATCTTGTTAATCTTGGGGATATATTCTAGTCCTTTTATTCCTATTCCATTACTCTATCAGCTTTCAACTTGCTTATTCTTACTTACGATTATTTTGATCATGCAGACTTCTAAATCGTCAACTCTTTCTGTTGTTAGAAGCCTTAGTTTACTGATTTTATTTCTTGTTTTTTGCACTGGGGTTTTCAGATCCAGTTTACAAAAAACTTCAAGTGATAGCTATCATTATACAAATAGCTTAGACAAACATAATTATATAGTTGGTCAGATAGTACAAAAGATTAAAAAGAAAAAAGCATCCTCCTCTACACTTCTAGAAGTAGAAAGTATCAACGGGCAAGGAGCTAGAGGAAAGTTATTGGTATATTTTAACAAGGCCGATTCATTATTAGATTATTCACTTGGGGATATAATAGCTATATCTGGATCTCCAAATAATATTCAATCAGGCAAAAATCCTAGATCGTTCGATTATCAGAATTTTATGGCTAATAAAGGGATTGATAAACAGATTTTCCTAAAACTTGGCAATCATTCTCTGGTTAAAAAAAATCGTGTTTTTCTACCTCTACATTACGCCAACATAGCAAGAAGATGGGCATTAGGTGTCCTTGACAATAAACTACCAGATAGAGACCAATATGCCACAGCATCAGCTATGGTTTTAGGAAATAGAGATCACATCAGCGAAGAATTACAATCCGCTTTTTCTGACACTGGAGCAGTTCATGTATTAGCCGTTTCTGGGCTTCATGTAGGAATTGTAATTATGCTATTCAATTTTTTATTTCGAAGGACGAGATCAGAAAGTAAACAAACTAAAAAGGTAATAAAGTTTTCAGTATTGACTTTAGTAGTTATATCATATGCATTGATAACTGGTGCATCTCCAGCTGTAGTTCGTGCATCTATTATGTTTTCAACTTTATTATTCGGTCGACTATGGTTTGACAATACCAATATCTATAACATTCTGTCTTTCTCTGCCATTTTGATCTTGCTCTACAATCCGAATAATCTTACTGATCTAGGATTTATATTTTCATATTTAGCTTTGATAAGCATTGTCTTCTTCCAGCCTTATTTTATGACGTTGATTGAGAGTTTCTATGATCCTACCCATTGGGTATCAATAAGGATCACACAGCTAGTCACTGTATCGTTGGCAGCCCAGGTATTAATATTTCCGTTATCGATTTTTTATTTTCACAAGTTTCCTATATACTTTATTTTGAGTGGTGTTATGGCTGTTGC
Organism: uncultured Saprospiraceae bacterium; assembly: GCA_938003955.1. Classification (GTDB taxonomy): domain Bacteria; phylum Bacteroidota; class Bacteroidia; order Chitinophagales; family Saprospiraceae; genus CAJXUU01. The sequence goes on from CALKXE010000039.1 coordinate 21,626, forward strand.
TATGGCTCCTTTCATATTAGGTTGTGGTTTACTTATGATATTTACATCTTTTATTCCCGTCTGGTCCACAGTGAATACTGTTGCTTTTAGTCTACTACTAAAAGCCTTCTTAGGTATAATCTATGGTATTCAGATGTTACCATTTAACTCTATAGACAATGTGTGGATATCTAAGAGTAGTATGATGTTCCTATATGTGACTATACTATCGATAATGTTCATATTAGGAAATCAGAAATCAGAATATCATAGATTTTTGAATCCTAATAAAATAGGAAGAAATAGAGCTGTTCTTTTGATATTCCTATCAGTTTTTGGAATTTTGGGCAATTCAATTTTTCATACCTATCGTATAAAAAATCACAAAGAACTAATTGTATACGACCATAATGGAGCGACGCTAATTGATATTTATGAAGGAGAAAGATTAGTAACTATTTCATCCAAAAATATCAATAAAGAAGCCGCGAACTATACTTGCAGAGACAATAGAATATTCCATGGAAATCTTGTAAATAATCTTGCAACAACTAATACTAAAAATAGAAATTACCAAATTGATAAGAACGGACTATTGTACTACTATGATAAAGAAATTCTATTCCTATCCTCTATTGACATAGAAGCAGAGTTTCCTGCTCAGTCAGATATTCTATTTATATCACATGGCTGTGAAGTGCAACCATACAAGATACTAGAAGTTCATAAAACCAAACAAGTAGTTATAGATGGTAGCGTTACTTACAAAATGATAAATCAATGGAAAAAGGAGTGCCTAAAAAAAGGTATCCGATTTTATGCCACTAAAACAGAAGGAGCTTATATTTTAAAAAAATAACGTTACCTATACTGCAGATTTCTTATCAAAAGCTTTGATCGTTTGGCCTCCCATAGAACATGTAACGTTGTACACTGCTCCTGGTTGTACAAGAAGTTTATCCGTTTGTACATCACCTTGAATATTAGCATTTTCCTTTACGTTAAGTAGATCCTTAACCTTCAATTTTCCCGAGAACTTACCTTCTATAACGGCATTCTCACAAGTTATCTCACCATCAACACTTCCTTCTGGTCCTATAATTACTCTACCTTTACAGTCTAAAATACCTTTCAAACTTCCGTCTATTCTAATATCACTAGTGGCGACTATAGTACCCTCTATACTCGTACCCGCAACAAGACTATTCGTTGATCCTGATCCCCCCGCAATGCTTGGAGTATTTGAGTTGTTATTGCTTTCTTTACTTTTATTTTTAAACATCAGTTTTTAGAATTTACTCGTTAGTTTTATAATAATACCAATTGTAAGTAAGTGGGATATCAGGGATATACTTATAAAAACATGCAACTTAAGCATAACTGCTTAGTAAGGGAATTGCAAGATATAAATTTGAATTGCAAATAAAGTAAAAATACTTACCCGTAGATTCATTTTCTTCCCATTTATCATTCGCTTTAGTCTAAAAAATATGAAACCATGGACAATAATGACATATACATGCTTTATGTTTATTACATTTAATCAAGTGAAGCGCGTATAATCAATTTATAACTAGACAAATGGCAGAACAGAAAACAACATCAAAATTTGATAATAGGTATTTATTAGCACTTATTCCATTGGTAATAGTTGGCTTAGTCATCTATAACTTTAGTGATATTGTAACATATGTATTGATAGGTTGGGTAATATCAATGATTGGAGCACCAATTGTAGTATTTCTTAGAAAGTACCTTGGCAAAGGCTTGGCTGCAGGTATTACACTTATGGGTTTTGTTTTGATATTAGTCGTTCTTACATCTATATTCATACCACCAATCAGCAAACAAGCGAGACAATTAGCCGGAATAGATTATACAGCGCTTATAAAAAGTCTAGAAGAGCCAATTGGTGATTGGGAAAAATGGGCCACTGACAAAGGATTCCTCGCACCAATTGAGGAAGATATAACTCTAAAAAAAGAACAAAATGACGGTCAATTTATCCACACTGAAATCGTAGATATTGATAGTCTATTGGCATCTAAATATGTAAATGATTCTACTGTTAGAAATGAAAATATTACGCTATTAATCAAAATAGACGGTTCTGAATTAAATAAAGAGACCATTACCGAAGAAGAGGAACGGCTTACGTTTTTTGAACAAGCTAAAACGAACCTATATGGATTTCTCAATCCGTCCGTTATACCACAACTTTTCAAATCAGTAGTAGGTACTTTGGGAAATTTTCTCATTGGTCTAATGTCAGTATTGTTTATTTCTTTTTTCTTCCTTAAGGAACAAGGTTTATTTAATACAATATTGACTGGTATTGTTCCTGATAAACATGAGAAAAAAGTATTTCAAGCAATCAATGAATCGAGTACGATGCTAATCAGATATTTCATCGGTGTATTAGTTCAGGTTACAACAATTACTATATTTGTAACCATTGCATTGTCCATTCTTGGAGTGAAAAATGCTCTTCTAATCGGTTTTTTTGCGGCTCTTATGAATATCATTCCATATGTTGGACCTATTATTGGCGCTGCATTTGCTACAGTGATTACTATTTCTTCTAACTTGGAAATACCGTTTTACCCTATAGATGGTGTAGATCAACCAGTATTAATGTACCTATTGACTAAAGTCTTTATTGTATTTGGGATTATGCAATTATTAGATAATTTCATCCTTCAGCCCAACATATTTTCAAAAAGCGTGAAGGCGCATCCTCTAGAGATATTCATTGTTGTACTTGCAGGAGCGAATATTGGAGGTGTAGTTGGAATGGTATTAGCGATTCCCGCTTATACGGTCGTGAGAGTTATCGCAAAGGTGTTCCTTAGCGAATTCAAAGTCGTTCAACGACTCACAAAAGGTTTGTAGAAACTATTTATAATAATAAAGACCCATGAAATTTCATGAGTCTTTATTATTATTTTATTCCTCTCCCATCGGTCTATTAAAACCTATTGGATTAAAAGCATTTTTCTGTGTAGGTTCATCATCGTCATAATCTTCCCATTCAGTTATTTCTTTTAGAAAAACTTCCATATGGCGTATAATGAATCCTTCTGTTAATTCTTCTGGACGAAGAATTTCAAGCGGTTTTGGTGGTTTAGGGTCTCCATACCCTTCGATATATGGTGATACAGTCATTATCATAACCTTACCGTTAAAAAGTTGCTGATAGATAAGAGAACCGTTACTCTTTATCATTGCACGCTTTATATCTGTATCCTCAAGATTCTCACTGATCCCACTTACAGATCTACCAAGGTCTAAAACTATAGCACCAAGGTTTTCAATATTATCTTGCTTATTAATTTTACCTGTGATTCCAGTTTGTTTAAGTATTTCCTTTAAAGTCTTTAGAATAATTGGTTTCATCTTCTTATCCCATTTCTTTCTATACTCTTGTGTATTTTCCAGAATTTGTTTGTAGTCGTTTGCTTTTGATACCAATGTACCTAGATCTAATGCCATTTGATTATTTTTTCTGAAAGCGAATATATTATTAAATTGTGAAGTGAACTAAAATAGACACATATTGATTTGTTTAACTATGTCTCTTTAACACAAATTTAGTAACAGTTACATATTAAATTAAAATTCAATCTATAAATACGTAATATATTCAATTTCTATTTTTATCTTTTTAACGAGACTATTTTAATGTCAAAAAGTGATATAGAGAAATTTTACAAGAAACTACCGAATTTAAGCCTGAGAATCGTTCTAATTTATAAGCACTAAATATCCACAATAAATAATTTAATATTCTGATTATCAATAGTTTAAATAACTAATAATTAAATTTAACAATATTTTTGTGCATTTTACAGAAGATATTCGTCACTACCCTGGGTATAGTACAGTTCTACGCCATAATAATTGCACATGAAATCAACAATAACTCGACTTTTTACAATCATTTTTCTATTTCTTAGTTTTTTAGGAATTTCTCAAACTTCACTAAAGGGAATATTAACAAACGCAAAAACTGGCGAACCAATAATTTATGGAAACATAGCTATGTATAAAAATGATATTCTCATTTTAGAAACTGAAACAGATCTGGATGGTAACTATTATTTTTCCAGAATTAAACCTGGAACATATGATTTTGAAGCTAGCCATATCGATTATAAGCCACAACGTGAAACTGGGGCAGTTATTAAAAATGGACAATTGAATAAATTAGATTTTCAAATCTATAAATCAACATCAACTTCGTCAGGAATTCCTCCAACTGAAAATGAATCTGTATTATATAGAACATTAAGTTATTCCGTTTCTCCAAACTATGGAATTAAATCAGCTAGCGCATTAGCTTCAATTAGGAATCGAAATAAATCAGCTTATTATCCGACCTCTGTTAAAAGTGATATACTTCCAGGAAGCGGCCAAATTACAGCAGGTGAATGGAATGATCTTCACAACTGGAAAGATTGGATGACACTTATGGAAGATGAGGAATATAGCATTATGGCTGAGCGGTTCGAAATATACCCTACAAAGAGATATAGTGTAATAGTAATCAATGAAGACAAATCTGTAATTCCGAATATACCAGTGAAGTTACTAGATAATGATAGTAATATTATTTGGGAAACAATTACGGACAACTCCGGAAAAGCTGAATTATGGAGCCAACCTTTTATAAATACAAAAGATGACAGAAACTACCAAATCATAGTTGATGGTAAAAAGATCTCTAATCCACAGACTATAGATCAAGGAAGTAATACCATAGTATTAAATCAGGAATGTTATTCACCTGCAAAAATGGATATCGTATTTACTGTTGATGCTACTAGTTCTATGAATGATGAAATACAATTTTTAAAATCGGAACTACTAGATGTTATAGATAGGATTCAAGAAGCAAATAATGAGATAGAGTATAGAACTGGATCTGTTTTCTATAGAGATACAAGGGATGATTATCTAACACGTATATCTCCACTGTCCAGCGAAAAAACTGAGTTAATAGACTTTGTTACAATTCAAAATGCAAATGGGGGTGGTGACAAACCAGAAGCCCTAGAAGTAGCTTTGGAGGAAACACTTAACCTAGACTGGGATAAAGAAGCACTTAAACTTGTCTTTCTAATTCTAGATGCACCGCCTCATGAAGATGAAGTTACCATGACCAAAATAAGATCTCAGATAAAAGCAGCGGCAACAAAAGGAATAAAACTAATTCCAGTCACTGCAAGTGGCATAGGACGAGAAACAGAGTTTCTTATGAAGTTCATGGCTATAATGACAAATGGAACATATGTCTTTATAACAGATGATAGTGGTATAGGGGAAGCTCACCTCGCTCCAGTAGTTACAGATTATGATGTAGAAAAACTAAATGACTGCATGGTAAGATTGATTTCACAATACAGTAAATCGTATTCTTGTGATAGTGAGAATTTTTCTGATGGGGATATAAATATTAATATTTATCCAAATCCAAGTACTCAATATATTAATGTAGAAACAAAAACCATTGCCAATAATATCAATATTTTAACTTCAAATGGAATGGTTATTAAGTCTATCATACCCTCTCAAAAAGCAACTAGAATAGAGTTGGAAGATTTAGTGAATGGTGTATATACCGTTGTTATTAACCTTGGAGAAACCACATTTTCAAAGCAGATTATTTTATTGAAATAACTCTATTAGATTGCTTGATAAATCTACTCTCTGATAGCGATCATAATATTTAATATTTCTGAAGCTGCTTCTGATATAATAGTACCTGGTCCAAATACAGCTGCAACGCCTTTACCAAATAGAAATTGATAATCATTTGGTGGAACTACTCCACCAACTATTACCATAATATCATCTCTACCTATCGACTTAAGGTAGTTGATTGTTTCAGGAACAAGTGTTTTATGTCCTGCTGCAAGAGAAGATATTCCAAGTATATGAACATCATTTTCTACAGCTTGTCTTGCTGCCTCTTCTGGTGTTTGGAATAATGGTCCAATATCCACATCAAAACCTATATCTGCGAAACTGGTTGCAATTACTTTCGCTCCTCGATCGTGTCCATCTTGACCTAATTTTGCTATCATAATTCTAGGACGTCGACCATCTAATTTTGCAAACTTATCAGACAACAGTCTAGCTGCTGCAAACTTTTTATCCATAGTTATAGCTTTAGAATAAACTCCAGAAATAGTAGGATTATCAGCAACGAATCTTCCAAATGATTCTTCCATTGCATTAGATATTTCTCCAAGAGTTGCTCGTTGTCTTGCAGCTTCAACTGCCAGTTCTAACAAATTACCTTCACCTGATTTTGCGGAGATCCTAATATTATCCAATGCTAATAAAACAGATTCATTGTTTCTAGATTCCTTTACTGTATTTATTCTATTGATTTGACTTTCTCTTACAGCCTTATTGTCTACTTCTAAAATATCAATATTGGCTTCTATATCTGTTTGAAAAACATTAACGCCGACAACATATTCTTGATAACTATCAATACGAGCTTGTTTCTTTGCAGCAGCTTCTTCTATTCTCATTTTTGGAATACCTTTTTCAATAGCTTTTGTCATACCTCCATATGATTCTATTTCATTTAGGTGTTCTCTCGCTCTTTCAACCAATTGTTCTGTAAGGAATTCTATATAATTAGAACCTCCAAGTGGATCAATTCCAGCTGTTATTCCTGTTTCTTTTTGAAGGTATTTTTGAGTTTCACGAGCTATCTTAGCAGAGAAGTCAGTCGGAAGTGCAAGTGCTTCATCCAGAGAATTTGTATGTAAAGATTGAGTTCCTCCAAAAGCAGCCGACAATGCTTCTACACAAGTACGGCTTACATTATTAAATACATCCTGTGCAGAAAGTGAATATCCGCTTGTTTGACAATGTGTTCTTAATGCTTTCGACTTAGCATTCTGTGGATCATACCTTCCAACTATCTCTGACCATAACAAACGCCCCGCTCTCATCTTGGCTATTTCCATAAAGAAGTTCATACCTATACCCCAGAAGAAAGAAAACCTAGGCACGAATTCATCTACTTTTAATCCGGCTTTAAGACCCGCTTCAATATACTCCATACCATCAGCAAGAGTATACGCTAACTCTATATCTGCAGAAGCACCTGCTTCATGCATGTGATAACCTGATATACTTATACTATTATATTTAGGCATATACTTAGCTGTATATTCAAATATATCTGAGATGATTTTTATAGAGGGTGCGGGAGGGTAGATGTATGTATTCCTCACCATAAACTCTTTAAGTATATCATTTTGGATAGTTCCTGAAAGTAATCTCTTATCAACACCTTGTTCCTCTGCTGCTACAATAAAGAAAGCTAGTACAGGAATTACAGCTCCATTCATTGTCATTGAGACAGACATCTTATCCAATGGAATACCATCAAATAGAATCTTCATATCTTCTACACTATCTATAGCTACTCCTGCCATTCCAACATCTCCACTTACTCTAGGGTGATCACTATCATATCCTCTATGTGTAGCCAAATCAAAAGCAACACTCAATCCCTTTTGCCCTGCCTTTAAATTCTTTCTATAGAATTCATTACTTTTTTCCGCTGTAGAGAAGCCAGCATATTGTCTTATAGTCCATGGACGGGCTGTATACATAGATCCATATGGACCTCTTTTATAAGGTGGCAAACCAGCTATATGGCCAGAGCTAAATACATGATCCTTATCAGAAAATGTACTCTTTATTTCAATTCCTTCAGCTGTTATTTTTGAATTATTATTATTCATATAGTAAAGATATGATTGTGTTCTATTCAAGCATTATCTAAAAAGAAATATTCGTAAATAAAAAACATTATTTACAGTGTTCCACGTGGAACAATAATATCCAATTCTAAAATAATGTTCCACGTGGAACAATTAACTAGAATTTCACATCAAACGTAGATGAGTTAATAATCTAATAATCCGTTTTAATTAAGATACAATTATCCGAAATCATAGTCTACTATCAAACAAACGTACAATATGACTTAACTTTAAAACCTAATAACTATGAAAAAGATACTATACATACTAACAGCAATCATACTATTTACTTCTTGTAAATCAATCGATAAAATGATAGAATCTGGAAATTACGACCAAGCATTAAGATATGGCGTAGATAAGTTAATAGGTGAGAAAAATAAGAAAACAAAATATGTCAAAGGAATAGAAAGAGCATATACTAAACTTAATAAAAGAGATCTAGAGGAGGTAAAGCATCTGCGTCTGAAAAAAAATAAAAACAGTTTAGATAGGGTAGTTTCTATATACCAAGTAATGGAAGATAGACAAAACTATATATATCCCTTATTACCTTTAATAAGTGAAGATGGATACCCTGCTTCATTTAAAATGAGAGATTATGCTACACTAATAAATGATACTAAAATAGAATCTTCAGATATACATCTTGCTCTAGCTCTAAAGTATTTAGAAATTGCTGAAGAGCAAACGGATAAGATTGCTGCAAGAAAATCTCATAGTGAATTTACCCAATCAAATAATTACTTTGATAACTATAAAAACAACTATGAACAAAGGAGAAGGGCTTATGATCTAGGACAAACAAACATACTAGTAGAACCTTATGTAAGTGGATCAAATCAAGCTTTCTATCATACGGAAGAAATTATTAGCCAAATACAACTTAGTAATCTAAATAGTACTTGGAAGAAATATTTCACTGAAGACCATGGACAAAAGATTGACTATATAGCAACAATAGAAGTATCAGAGATCGTTCCAGGAAAAGAACGAGAACGCTTCAACTCGTTTACTAATACAAAAGAAGTGATTGATGGAAAAAGACCAGCAAAAAATAAGAGCGGTCAAATCAAGAAAGATACAATGGGAAATATCATATATAAAGATAAAAAAATTGTAGTGTCGGCAAATATTGAAGAGTTGATCAGAGAGAAAATAGCTCAAATGAGTGGTAAGATTGTTGTAATTGATGCTAATAATAACCGGCATATAAATACAATACCTATTAATGTAACACACCTATTCGAAGACTACTCATGTGTATTCAGGGGAGATAAGAGAGCACTTACAAATGAATATAACAAAAGAATAAAAGATAACTGCGCACCTTTTCCTACTGATTATGAAATGACAACAAACTTAGCATACGAATATATCAAGGCAGCTGAACACAGCATCAAAGCACAGCGTTTTATATAATCACTTAAAAAATTGGTTAGTTAGTTTTTAAGAATCTGAGGCTGATATAGTCTCGGATTCTTTTCTTGGCATAGATTCTAAGAAAGACTCAAATGCAGTATTAAATTCAACAGGTCGCTCCATCATTGGTGCATGACCACATTTCTCTACTATATCCAATCTAGAATCAGAAATCAATTCTTTAAATTTCTCACCAACAAAAAGGGGAGTTACTTTGTCTTCCCTTCCCCAAACTAATAATGTGGGACACTTAATTCCATGCAACTTATCGCCGAGATTATGACGTATAGCTGATTTGGCCATAGTGATTATGCGTATCGCTTTACCACGATTATTAACCATTTCATAAAGCCCATCTACATAAGCCTTAGACGCAATGGCAGGATCATAAAAAACATCTTGTACCTTTTGTTTTATATACTCATAGTCACCTCTCTTAGGAAATGTATTACCCATTGCATTTTCAAATAACCCAGAACTTCCAGTCAATGTCAACGATGTTACTAATTCTGGTCTTCTCAATGCAAAAAGCTGAGCTATATGTCCCCCTAAACTATTTCCAACGATATGTACTTTAGTGTAGCCCTTGTAATCAATGAACCGTTCCACATAATCTACTAGCCCAGTAACTGATAACTTTCTAAGAGGCATCTCAAAAATAGGTAGCACAGGAAATATTACATTATGACTTTTACTAAAATGATCTACAAGCCCTCCAAAATTACTTAGTTCACCCATGAGACCATGAAGTAGCACTATAACCTCTTTACCTGTCTCACCAGTAACTTGGTAGTTAAATTCCCCCTCTTTTACAATCGATTCAGTCTCTGTCATTCTTAATATGTAGTGTTTGTCAGCAAAGTTAAAATAATTGATTACAATCTAAAGATTATTTCGCTTAACCTAGAAATCTATTACATCTTTCTATATAACAAAATATCAATCAAATAATTCAATTATACAACTCTGATTCTTCCATAAAATATTTGCATTAGTAATGCACAAGCTAATAATAAGTGTAAAGGCTGAGATACAGAGGGTACATCAAGGTAAACCATTGAAATTCCTAAACCTATAATTGCCATCACATTTACAGATATCCACTTAATAGTTCCTGAAAACTCTGTATTATTTTTTCCCTTAAAAAATAATAAAATACTACCAATCACAATAGCCCATGAGAAACTTCTGTGTATAATGAATATTTGTCCTAATCTTTCAATCCACAATTCTCTTTGTTCATAGGATAATGCTTTTGATATTACATCTATCTCTTCTCTTACTTGAGTTCCTAAAATGATCTGCAGCAATACTATAAATATCATACCACTCATAACATTTTTAATAAATGGAGACACCTCTATTTTTTTAATCTTTAACTTGGAAATATTGATAAGTGGTAGTGCTGCAATTACCAGGGCACCAATCATATGTATTGTAATCTTAACAACTGAGAGATTTTCATCCACAACTAACTTTCCTAACCATCCCTGAATAGCGACAGCAATCAAAAGTAAGATTGACACGACAACCAGTGATCTACGTGACGCATGGCGAACCGCAAAAAATAAAGAATATAATGCCGATAAAATAAAGGCTAGGCCTAGTATCCCAATCAATATGTTCCCTCCAAACATAAAAGAAATAATAAGCGATATAGCTAGACCAAGATTAACAAGCAACAAACTCTTCATTCTTGACTTACGAGTGCTAAATTTTATCGAAGTCCAAACAGCATAAATAAAAATAAAAACACCTAAAATAGCGCCAAGTAACCGATTGATATATTCAATCCAAGTATGGTAAACATTGAAGCTATGATCTATGTCCTGCTTACTTAAATAACTCTCAAAATCTGCTGGCAGTTGACTCACATCTGTAGGAGGAATCCACATACCAAAACATCTGGGCCAATCTGGACACCCCATTCCACTTTGTGTCATTCTTACCACACCTCCAGCAAGAATTACAAGAAATACAAAACCCATGAGAAACCAGGAATATTTGATGTAGCTTTTATTTGATGTTTCAGTCATAAACGTTCTTCAGATTTTCGATTGGCAAAGGTAGCATTCAATTTCAATTTTTCGTTTTGAAAGTTATCCACCTCTTTTTGTAATAGAAATAATCCTTTTTTATAAATAATGAAAAACTCATTATTATTAGTCCTGTTAGTTTGTGGATAGAAATAATCTCTTTGTTAAGGATTTTATGTAAATCCATTATTATACACACTAACTAACATTTTATCTACATGTTGTATTTTAAGTATCAAACAATACTAGAAATATATTAAATTAGGATATTAGACACTCTATATATTATTTCATAAATTTATAAATATGTATAATTCCTTTCTAATCAATATTTAATGATTAACATTCTTATTCATATTCAAAACATTATGTATAATAATGAAATAAATAGATATGAGTTTTTCTATTGGCTGGATATACTTCTCGAAATGACATTATTATGGTTATTCACAGTTACTGTATAACTAACTAACAGTATAACTTTCTTCTATTTTGTAGTTTTTCCAATGTGGATGAAAGTTGAGTTGGATAATTTCTACTAACACATATCCGAATGGATTATATGTAACTTTGGAAACCGTTCATATTTGTTAACTTTTCCATAAAGAATCAACAATTTAGTGTGGAATTAGAATAGAGGTATATAATTATAAGGCAGATCTATACACTTTATGTTTTTTCGTAATGTTAATAACTGTATCATTGTGAATAGAGAAATACCATATAATAACGTGATTATTTTATCCAAAATAGCAGCAAAATGAGAATAGTGCTTCAAAGAGTGACACATGCATCGGTTAAAGTCGATAACTTGACTGTAGGTAAAGTTGATGAAGGATTTCTAATATTATTAGGTATAGAAGCCGAGGATAATAAAGATGATATTATCTGGCTTGTAAATAAATGCATTAACATGAGGATATTCTCAGACCAGGATGGTAAGATGAATAATAGTATTAAAGATATTAATGGAAGCTTTCTGGTTGTGTCGCAGTTTACGCTTCATGCAAGTACCAAAAAAGGAAACCGGCCATCATTCATAAAAGCAGCTAGACCAGATCATGCAATTCCTATGTATGAAGAGTTTTGCGAAATACTTCACAAAACAAGTAATCTAAAAGTAGATCGAGGAATATTCGGTGCGGATATGAAAGTAGAGCTTGTTAATGATGGACCAGTTACAATTATTATAGACAGTAAGGACCGTAAATAGAAAATCAATAATTAAAGAATATGACGATCAAAGATTTACAAGAAGATGTTGATAAATGGATCACAACTATAGGTGTGAGGTACTTTAATGAAATGACAAATATGGCTATACTCACAGAAGAGGTAGGTGAACTCGCTAGAGTAATGAGCCGAACATATGGAGAACAGTCATTTAAAAGAGAAACTACAGAAGTAGAGAAGAAGGAAATGTTGGCCGATGAAATGGCGGATGTTCTCTGGGTACTTACATGTTTAGCAAATCAGACAGGCGTAGATCTTGAAAAAGCTGTAAAAAAGAACATGCTAAAAAAGACCGGTAGAGATCGTGATCGACATAAGAATAATCCAAAGTTAATGTAGAGTTGTAGTTGAGCCAAAATAAAATCCTTAATAATCCATTGAATCCAATCCATCAATGTTCTATTAATTTATCTTTGTACTTTATTTAATCAACGTTTATTGCAAAAGCGGATGAAAAAGAAGACTTTATATAATAAGGTAGACAAAGAACTACTGAAGAAAAAACTCGAGCAAGAGGGTGTACACAGAACTACACTTTCATTTTATCAATATGCTCATATTAAGAATCCTAAAGAATTTCGTGATCACTTTTATCTCATACTGGACGAGGTCGATGTACTCGGTCGTATCTATGTAAGCGCGGAAGGTGTAAATGGTCAAATATCTGTTCCTACTCCAAATCTTGAAGTATTTAGAAAAACAATGGATTCAGTTGATTTCTTAGAAGGAATAAGACTCAACATAGCGATTGAAGATGACGGTAAATCATTCATCAAGCTTAAAATAAAAGTAAGAAATAAGATCGTTGCCGATGGATTAGATGATGAGTCATTTGATGTGACAAAGAAGGGAGTCCATCTTACTGCTGACAAATTCAACGAAATTACAGAAGATCCAGATACTATAGTGATAGATATGAGAAATCACTACGAAAGTGAGGTTGGAAAATTCAAAATGGCTCTCACTCCTGATGTAGAGACATTTCGTGAAGCACTGCCAGTAGTGGAAGATATGCTCGCTGATAAAAAGGATAAAAATATAGTGATGTATTGTACAGGAGGCATCCGTTGCGAAAAAGCAAGTGCCTACTATAAGCATAAAGGATTCGAAAACGTTTATCAGCTTGAAGGAGGCATAATTGAATATGCACGACAAGTAGAAAAGTTAGGGCTAGAGAATAAATTCATAGGTAAGAACTTCGTATTTGACGAACGATTAGGTGAGCGTATTTCCGATGAGATAATCTCAAAATGTCATCAATGTGGTAAAGCATGTGATGATCATACAAATTGTGCAAACGAAGCATGCCATATTTTATTTATCCAGTGCGCAGATTGTGCAACAGAGTATGAAGCGACTTGCTCAGTTAAGTGCAAAGATTTCAATAAGCTGGAACAGGAAGAAAAAGATAAGTTGAAACCCAAGATGGAATTCAACGGGACCAAATTTGGAAAGGGGAGATATAAAGCACACAATCAAGAAACAGATTTGGATATTAAGGGTTAGAAATTTTACTGGCTAGCTTAACAAAATTTAGGATCTCCCAATCATGGATCATTCCATTAAATAGTATCAAACAAACAAATGCTAAAATTTACAATACACGAAACCGATAAGAAATCTAAAGCACGTGCCGGTACAATGGTGACAGATCATGGAGTAATTGAAACGCCGATCTTTATGCCAGTTGGTACTCAAGGAACGGTAAAAGGAATCCACAATAGAGAATTAGACGATCCGATAAAGGCACAGATTATATTGGGTAATACATATCATTTATATCTGCGACCAGGCATTGACCTTATCCAGAAAGCGGGTGGATTGCACAAGTTCACTGGGTATGAGAAACCTATGCTGACAGATAGTGGAGGTTATCAAGTTTATTCCCTCAAAGGAATGCGTAAGATCAAAGAAGAGGGTGTGAAATTCAGATCTCATATCGATGGGTCAAAACATAACTTTACACCAGAGTATGTAATGGATATCCAGAGAATCATAGGCGCTGATATAATGATGGCTTTTGATGAATGTACTCCATATCCGTGTGACTATAAATATGCAAAACGAAGCATGCATATGACACACAGATGGTTAGAAAGATGTATTGAGCGCTTTGATAGTACTGACGATCATTATGGATATCATCAAGTATTTTCACCGATAGTACAAGGAAGTGTTTATCCTGACCTTCGTAAAAAATCCGCTGAATATATCGCAGGTACGGATCGAGAAATGAATGCTATCGGAGGTCTTTCTGTAGGTGAGCCACATGAAGATATGTATAACATGACTGACTTAGTTACTGATATACTTCCCAAAGAAAAGCCAAGATACCTCATGGGTGTTGGTCTTCCTGAAAACATTCTAGAATGTATAGCAAGGGGGATCGATATGTTTGATTGTGTATTACCATCGAGGAATGCGAGACACGGCATCATATATACTTCGAAAGGTATTATGAATATGAAAAATGCTAAATGGAAAGAAGACTTGTCAGTTATTGATGAGGATAGTCCATCGCCATCAAGTCGAGTACACACGAAAGCATATTTAAGACATTTATACCACGTGAAAGAATTACTTGGAGCCCAGATCGGAACACTCCAAAATCTTAGTTTCTTTTTATGGTTGGTAAATACTGCAAGAGAAAAAATTCTAGAAGGAAACTTCACAGAGTGGAAAGAGAAGACGTTAATTGATATTACAAGAAGGTTGTAATTGGAGGTTTTGAATTATGAAATATTGAATTAATAAAGGGGGTATTAAGATTACCCTTGAGAGAAATAGGGATTTTTATAGCAATCGGAAGGTTCCACCCCCTAACCCCCTCCAGAGGGGGATATTTTAATCTGGGCTCGGGCAGTTTTATATGCCGGATTCCAAAGCCAGAGCCAAGAAACGCATATCCCCCTTTGGAGGTGGCGAAGGGGGTGGACGAACACACCCAATTAGAAATCATTACCTTAAAAATCTAAATATAATTGCTAAAAAAAATAGACATATATATCATTAAGAAATATCTCAGCACATTTGTGTTTACGATTTTGATGATTACAATGATTGCTATAGCGATTGATTTTTTTGAAAAAGTTGATAAGTTTCTAAAGGATACGGTAACGGTCAATGAGATTGTCTTTGATTATTATCTAAATTTTATTCCTTGGATAAATGGTTTATTGTGGCCTTTGTTTGCTCTATTAGCGGTTATATTTTTTACTTCGCGACTAGCTGGTGACTCGGAGATTGTATCCATGCTAAGTGCTGGAATCAGTTATAATAGAATCATGCGACCTTATCTGATCGCTGCGGTATTGATCGCATCAGTCCATTGGGTAGGTAAGAATTATCTAATCCCAAAGAGTAATAAGATCAAGGGAGAGTTCGAGAGTGAACATATCAGGAAAAGTAATAAGAAAACACTAGAGGACAATACACACTTCTTTCTTAATCAAAATGAGAAAGTTTATATCAAGTACTTTCGTAAATATGATAGTACAGCTAATACGTTCCGGTTAGAGAAGTTCGATGAAGGGAAACTCTCTTATGTACTCAAGGCAAGAAAGCTAGAGTTCAAAGAAGAGCCTAATGTATGGACGCTCAAAGATTACGAGTATCATTCGTTTGATGGGCTAGACGAAGAGTTGGTCATTACTAATGGTGGTACAATGGATACTACTTTTAATTTTACGCCAGAGGATTTCTTTCGATATAGTAATCAGATGGAGATGATGACCACCACGGATCTGAGAAGTTTTATCAAAAAAGAAGAATCCCGAGGAATAGATACCGCAACAAAATTTAAAACCGAACTATATGGTCGGAGTGCTGATCCGTTTACTATTATTATCCTGACATTGATGGGTCTAGCAATATCTTCTCGGAAAACTAGGGGAGGTATGGGCTACCAACTTGCGGCAGGAATTATACTTGGCTCGGCGTATGTGATTATTCAAAAGTTCAGTATGACATTTTCTATCAATCTTGGATTGCACCCTATGCTAGGTGCCTGGATTCCTAATATTGTATTTGGAGTAATTACGATTTGGTTGATTAGGAAGGCACAGAAGTAATCACCAACTTACTCATCTTTCCATAAATATGACTTGCTGTCTTCTTCCAAGAAAACACTTTCACGCGTTCATATCCTTTTGCAATTAGATCATCTTTAAATTCTGAATTAGAAACAACTTTCCACATTCCGTCAGCTATAGATTCTGGATTATGTGGATCTATTAATATTGCTGCATCTCCAGCCACTTCAGGCATAGAACTAACATTGGATGTGATCACAGGTGTACCACTAGACATACCTTCTAGAATAGGAATTCCAAAACCTTCGAAAACGGAAACATATGTCAGTGCATCAGCAGAAGCTAGATATTTTGGTAAGTCTTCATTAGATACATGACCTGTGAAAATAATATCGTCTTTATATTCTGTTGTAGTGAATATTTCTTGAAGCTCTTCATTTTTCCAAGCCATTCTTCCGACTAGGACTAGTTTATGATTGGTATTATTTTGCTTTTTGAAATGATCAAACGCTTTGATAAGATTGACGACATTCTTACGAGGATGAAGTGATCCTACATATATGAAGTAGGGTTGACCATTCGTCAGATTTTTCTTGATTTCTATTTTTTCCTTTGAAGAGGATGGCTTAAAACCTTTAGGGGTTGCATTATGCCCTACTGTTACTTTGGCAGGATCTAGATTGTATATTCTAATAATATCTTGTCTGGTAAATTCTGATACAGCAACGATATGATCTGCTCGTTTGTGAAATTTGGCAAAGTTATTCTCGTAGTAATCTAGATGGATCTTTTTGATGTGCTTAGGGTAGTGTTTGTATGCTACATCATGACAGACTAATAGAGTAGGTACTTTAGTTTTCATACTGAGGTAGGTATCTCCAGAATAAAAGACGTCAATCTTGTATTTCTTAAGATAATAAGGAATAGCTATCTCGAACCAAATATACCAAAGTAAAGGATGACGAGCTTGAGGATGTATAATGATTGGTTTAACATTATCCGCAAAAATAAAGGAGGGATCATATTTTCTGTCAAAGAAAAAGAAGAACTCATCTTCAGGATGATCAAGGACCATCTGTTTTGTGGTTTCGAAAATATACCGACCGATTCCTTCCATTCTTCCTTTGAGGAGTTCTCGGGTATTAACGGCTATTTTCATATGTTTAAAATTTTATTTCCGCAAGAAGATCAACGATTGATATTTAATCGCGTTTTCTACATTTGACTGTTTTCCCGCATTTCTTTTTGACTGTTTTCCCGCATTTCTTTGAAATGCTACAAAAGCCAGTCAATAAATGCTACAAAAATCAGTCAATAAATTCTATAAAAGCCGATCAGTATCTCCAAAATGTTTTTAAAGCCACGATTCTATCATCTCTTTGGGTCTATACAGCTTGTTCCTCAGAATATTTAAGGGCAATAAAAAATTACCAATGATCTTAATTATTTCTTCTGGTGTCTAAAGCTAAGTCAGCGGTGTTTCATTAACTATTTATTGTTATGCTACAAATGTAGAAAAATTAGTGCAAATTTATTGACCGCTAATTGTGGTAGAATATAAGTTTAGATCTATCTAAGTAGCTATGCAAAAGAAAAGAGACTAGCAATCACTCGCTAGTCTCTTTGGTATTATTTTATAATAAATACCATTTACGGTCGAAATTGTCTGTTATAATTTAGATTTTTCTTTGCCATTCTTCTTTAAAAATATTCAGGATAGCTAAGGCTATCATTGCGTTTTTTGTCTTGATTAGCGTTGAACAATTTTAAATTGTATTCCTACATTCCAAACGGTGTATGGTATAATAAATTATTCTTCCTCATCACTCATTTT
This sequence comes from uncultured Saprospiraceae bacterium, assembly GCA_938003955.1. Classification (GTDB taxonomy): domain Bacteria; phylum Bacteroidota; class Bacteroidia; order Chitinophagales; family Saprospiraceae; genus CAJXUU01. The sequence goes on from CALKXE010000039.1 coordinate 39,954, forward strand.
CTCCTTTAAGTCTTCTACAGCATCTTCGATCTTGTCCTCTACTACTTCAGCTACTGCCTTTACAGTGTCAACTACATCTTCTAATGCCTCTCCAACTCCGCTAAGAGCTTCTCCCATAGTTGCTGCAATAGCTCCTAAGATTGAATCATCAGATTTGTCTTCTTTAGGTTCCTCTTTCGGCTCTTCCGTTTTTTCTTCAGACTTAGGCTCTTCCGCTTTTGGTTCTTCTACTTTTGGTTCTTCCGCTGTAGATTTGTTCTCTACCTCTTTTGTTTCAGTGATAGCATCTACGGCTTCTTCTGTAGGTAATTCTACTGCAGGTATAACGATTTTTGGTTTTTTACCTTCCGCTATTTTTGCAGCCGCTTCAGTTAGTTTATCAGCGGATGCTTCTGCATTTTCAGCTGATTTTTTCACTTCTGCTGCTATTTTAGCTTCCGCCTCTGCTTTTGCAGCATTCATTTTTTCGTGCTTCTCTGCCTTTTCCTTTTCTTTTGCTATTTTACTTTCTAACTCTTTACGAGTTTTGTACATATCTTCCAGCTTGAGTTCTTTTGATTTTACTCGCTCATCGATCATCTTGATCTTTGCTTGTCGGATTTGCATTTCTAATTGACCATCAGTCGTTGCGATTTTTCTATCTTGAAATTTCTGATCATCTTTATCTCTAGAGATTGATTTTTCCATTTTTTGGATAGCATTGACCAACCCATCGTATCTTCTTTGGTGTCTTCCAACAGCACTGTTTCCGCCATTGTTGTCTTTACCTTTATCACCAAACCTTTTCTCCTTTACTACCTTGAATGCAGCATCTAGTTTATTCCAAACCTGGTCTCTATCTTTTTTCGTGAATTTCATACCACGAAGTTTCCCTTGCAGTGTTTTCAATTCTTCGAATATTGGTTTTAAACCAAGACCTTTTTCTACTCTTGCTTCTATATCAGCAAGTTCGGTCATGATAGTTTCTTTGTACCCCGATGAAGTAGATTCGTATTGTGCTTCTACTTCCTTTTTTAATGCTTTTAATCTATCAAAGAGTTTGTTAGTCTTCGACTTAAGGTTTGAAGCATGATCTCTAAATAGATTTTTTTCAATTACTTGCTCCTGCACTTTCGACCAGAAATTTCTCATCTCATTCCATACTTTATTATCGTATTCTTTGAGATTTTCTACAGTTTCTGTGAAGTCTTCTAGTTCCGTACGGTACATTTCATACAGTTTAGAAGACAATACTACGAAGTGCCATTCTGTCTGAGCTCTTGCTATGATATCGGTACGTTCTACTTTTACTTCGTCAGGCAATATGCTGTCCGAAATATTCAATGGACGATCTTGAACAGAGTGTCCTTCTGGAAATTCTACTTCTTGATTTTCTCTCCATTGATTGAGCATCTTGTTATAGAAGTCCTCAGTTGCTTGTTGTTCATTGAAGGTGTATAGTTTTACGATTCCTTCTTTGTCTTGCAAGTGCAGTGCTACGAGGATTTTCTCTTCTTTTTCATTGGTTCCCCAAAGTACAATTTTACGTTTCATTACAGTAGTTATTTTCATGGCTTGCCGTTCGTTTTTTAATAAGCAAGCTTTACAGTGTGTCTCCTAAAAAATATCAGGAGATATCAATTTAATTTAAATTCAGGTTTCTCAGCGATTAACGTTTAATCTCACTAAGATACAATATCTTTTTTGACAAGGTATTCTGCGATTTGGACAGCATTAGTTGCTGCGCCCTTTCTAAGATTGTCAGATACTATCCATAAGTTCAATCCATTTTCAAGACTTTCATCTCTTCTTATTCTACCAACGAATACTTCATCTTTGTCTTTAGCAAACAGTGGCATTGGATATTCATTTTTGGCTACGTCATTTTGTACTGTTATGCCATCAGTCTCGTTTAATATTTTAATAACCTCATTGATGTCATAATTGTTCTTGAATTGTACATTTACAGCTTCAGAATGTCCTCCATCGACAGGAACTCTTACGGCAGTTGCCGTTATTTTGATGCTATCGTCACCTAATATTTTTCTCGTTTCGTGCACAAGTTTCATTTCCTCCTTGGTATATCCATTTTCTAGGAATACATCACAATGAGGAATACAGTTTGCAAAAATAGGATGATTATATGCCGCAGTTTCAGCATTAAATTCATTTCCCTCTTTTTCACTTTGATACTGATTTACTGCATTTACTCCTGTACCTGTGTATGATTGGTATGTAGAAATTACTAAACGCTCTATCCCAAATGCCTTATGCAAAGGTGCCAATGTAGCAACCATCTGTATAGTAGAACAATTCGGGTTTGCAATTATCTTATTTTCAGCGGTTAAGTTTTTGGCATTAATTTCAGGAACACAAAGCGCTTTGTCAGGATCCATTCTCCATGCTGAGGAATTATCAATCACTACCGTACCAGCATCGGAAAATTTTGGTGCCCACTCTAAAGAGGTACTACCACCAGCTGAGAAGATCGCAATATCTGGAACCATACTTAATGCATCGTCCATTGATACTACAGGATATTCTTTTCCTTGAAAAATTATAATCTTACCCACAGATCGCGCAGAAGCGACAGGTATAAATTCATCGATTTGAAAGCCTCGTTCTGCAAGTACTTTCATCATCACTCCTCCAACGAGGCCAGTGACTCCTACTACCGCTAATTTCATAGTTTTATCTTTTCCTTTTGTAATTGTCAATTGCCTCTCTTAACTGACGCTTGACTGTAATACCATTTCTGGTTTATAACCAGTTAGTATGGTGTTATGCCGATACATATTGAAAGTCGTTTTTTGTAATAAATGACATTTTCAATAGTATTCGGTATAATTTGTAATTCAATGTAAATAAACGCAATCTTAGAATTACTGTATTAGATATATAACTAATATTTTGCTTTTATGTCGGGTTGTGATAGGTAATAGGGGCATAAAGTATAAAATGTATATACTAAAACTTCATCTCAGGAATATCGCCTTCGACGATCAATCTCCCTTCTGTTGCATTTTTGATATCTTCTACAGATACCCCTGGTGCTCTTTCTAGGAGTTTAAATCCCTGAGGAGTTACATCAAGAACAGCCATGTTTGTTACTATTTTCTTTACACACTTTACGCCTGTTAATGGCAGCGTACATTGTCTAAGTAGTTTTGATTGCCCTTTTCTATTTGTATGTGACATGGCAACAATGATGTTATCAGCAGATGCAACTAAGTCCATAGCTCCACCCATACCTTTCACCATTTTTCCTGGAATCTTCCAGTTAGCTATATCTCCTTGGTCTGATACTTCCATAGCACCAAGCACAGTAAGTTGCACATGCTTGCCTCTTATCATGGCAAAACTCATTGCAGAATCAAAAATACTACCGCCCGGTAACATCGTTACAGTCTGTTTTCCTGCATTAATAAGGTCTGCATCTTCTTCTCCGTCGTATGGGAAAGGTCCCATACCAAGCAAACCGTTCTCTGATTGGAACTCAACAGATATGCCTTGAGGAATATAGTTAGCTACTAATGTAGGAATACCAATACCTAGATTAACATACCAACCATTTTGTAATTCTTGAGCTATTCTCTGAGCAATTCCGTTTCTATCTAGCATGATTATTTCTTTTTGAATTGTTTGATTATGGATTCGTTTTTTGAAACTCACAACGTTTATGAAATTGCGAACTCGAATACACTTTACCTACACTTTTTCTCTTACAGTTCTTTGTTCGATTCTCTTTTCATAATTACTTCCTTGGAAAATTCTCTGAACAAATACTCCTGGAATATGAATCGAATTAGGATCTAACTCTTCAGGCTCTACAAGGTGCTCTACTTCTACTACCGTGATTTTACCAGCCATAGCCATTACTGGATTGAAATTTCTTGCTGTTCCTTTGAAAATAAGATTACCAAATCTATCTCCTTTCCATGCTTTGATCAATGCGTAGTCAGCATGAAGTGCTGATTCTAAAATATGTGGCTTGCCGTCAAAGAACCGGACCTCTTTGCCCATTGCTACTTCTGTACCATAGCCGGCGGGTGTAAAAAATGCAGGTATACCAGCACCTCCTGCTCGACATCGTTCGGCTAATGAACCTTGAGGTATTAGGTCTACTTCCAATTCTCCACTTAACATTTGTCTTTCGAATTCGTCGTTTTCACCTACATAAGATGAGATCATTTTTTTGATCTGTTTTTCTTGCAATAATAACCCCAATCCAAAACCATCGACTCCGGCATTATTGGATATACAAGTTAGGTTTTTAGCTTTCAGTTCTACTAAAGCCGATATACAGTTTTCAGGAATTCCACAAAGGCCGAATCCACCTACCATGAGGGTCATTCCATCTTTTAGTCCTGCGATTCCTTCTTGTGCGTTTTTTACAACTTTATTCATTGATTAGTATTCTATGATTAGAAATGACTCTACTGATTTAGTCTTCTTTAGTCTCTGGTGATTTTACGTCATATCTTGTACCGTATTTCCATAGATATAGTCCACTTAATACTCCCGCGATGATAAAACCGACAGCAATAAACTGTGCTTGAGACCAGTTCAACCCAAAGTAATCGTAACGTTCATTGACTCTTATGGTTTCAATAAAGAATCTCTCGAAACCATTAAATATAAGATAGAGCGAGAAAACCATACCGCCAATTTTTATTTTACGTCTCCAGAACCAAAGTACAGATAGTCCTACAAAGGTTATGATGATCTCATAAATAGATGTTGGGTATACGCCTTCAATTAGTTCATGGCAATACCTCACTCCACAGGCAGCTTGGCATCTTGCTTCTACGGCAATATTTCCTGCAATACCTCTATACACTTCTGGATCACAACCAGCTATAAGACCACCCGCATTGTTTACATTATTTGGAAAAGTATATGACCAAAGCCAGTCTGGAAAAAACCACCACTCTGGTTGTGCTGCGGCTACGATACCCCAATCGCCATCTCCAGATAATTGACACCCCATACGACCTACGGCATATCCGAGTAATAGCGTAGGGCCAGCAATATCAAGCATATGAACAATCTTGATACCAATTTTATTAACAAAATATAAAACGGCAATAGCTCCAAATATGAGACCTCCATAAATGGTTAATCCACTTCCAGAAATCAATTGTCCTACTGGATCTGCATAAAAAGCATCCAGGTTTTCTAGAACAGAAAATACTTTTGCGCCAATCACACCAGAAATGGCTGAAGTTATGATGATATCACCTGTACGCTCGTGTGGATGAACGACTATTGTTTGGGTACCTGCTTTTCTATCTTCTTTCTTTTGTACGAAATAACTGTACGCTGCCATCCCAAGAAATAGTAAAATACCGATAGCCCAATTTCCTTTTCCTGATAGTAATACTGAAGCGGGATCCTGTTGAAACTCCGCAAAATTTGCATAGATATATGGAATCTTAAGACCCAACAGTCCGAAGACAAGGCTATTGTAAATTATTTCTTTGTAGTCAAAGCCACCTTTTGTTTCGATGGTTTTTGTGGTGGCCATTAATAAGCCATCTTCTTCTTTTCGTTTTAGTTCGGCTTTTACATACCATGCGCTTACAAGAAACACACAGGCGAGAAGAAGACCAAAGGTTTTAAATATAGAAGTCCAATTATCGACATCGGTGCCTATAAGGTCATGGAGTAAGTATGAGAGATCTGGATACATATTGTTTTTAGAATTTCGAAGTGCTAAATTATCATTTTTTGATTTGTATTCACGGGTTTAACGAATTAGGTCTTATCATTTTAGGAAGTATTACCATATTATAGATCAATAGGCAGTGAAAATCGATGTAATTGTATTAATGTACAGACAGCATTAACATTAATATCAACATGTTGCCTTGACTAAGAATTTTAATATTGAATAATTTAAGTTTTGATATCATTTGACGATGTTACAACGGCAATTAAATTTGGCAAATTGATATCCATCTCTTTTAAGCAATAATAACTTATACAATGTATATTTGCACTTTACAGCAGTAAAGAGATATAAGTATGAGTGTAGACCGTAAACATGGTCCAAAAATAAAGAAGATCACAGAGTTGAGAATTCCGCCTATTTCCAAAGAAACTCTATCAAATGGTATTGAGCTGATTGAAGTTAATATGGGGACTCAGAATCTCGTGCAACTAGAAGTATTGTTTCGTGGAGGAAGGATAAATGAAGAGCAGAAAGGAGTTTCGAGAGCGGTCGCTAGATTACTCAAGGAGGGTACTCAATCATATACAGGCTCGCAATTAGCAGAGGAGGTAGATTTTTATGGAGCGAATATTAGCTCAGGTGCTAGTCTTGATTATTCTTATGTGAAAATATTTACACTCAATAAGTACTTTCATAAGATGCTGCCAATCTTGGAGGAGGTTGTATATAAGCCAAGTTTTGCGGATGAAGAATTGCAGAAATATGCAAAGAATTCGATACAAAAGCTGAAAATAGAATTGGCTAAGAGCGAACTTGTAGCTTACAAAGCCATTACTGAGAAATTATATGGTGCGGATCATGTATATGGATACAATAGCACTGATGAAATCTTTAATAATCTTACAAGAGAAAAGCTGTTAGAATACTATAAGGTAGCTTATGGAACTGATAATTGTACAGTCATCATGAGTGGTAAAATTTCAGATGAAATAAGACGTTCAGTAAAAGCACTATTCGAAAAGCAGCCGAAAAAGGAAGTTAAACTTGATTTTAATCCACCTTCAGTATTACCAGTAAGTCGTTCAGAAAGAATCAAGGCAGAAGATAATCACCAATCAGCCGTAAAAATTGGATGTCGATTATTCAAAAGAGATCATGAGGATTTCCAAGATATGTTTGTTTTGAACACCGTTTTAGGTGGATATTTCGGAAGTAGACTCATGTCATCATTAAGAGAAGAAAAAGGATACACTTATAATATCTATTCAAGCATTGATATGATGATCTATGATGGATATTTTAATGTAAGCACAGAAGTAGGAAATGAGTACTTAGAAGCTACTTTGGAGGGAATCTATAATGAAATGGAACGCCTTAAAAATGAAAAAATAGGAAAAGAGGAGCTGGACATGGTCAAGAATTATTTGAGTGGAAACTTTCTTAATATGGTAGATGGTCCATTTAAAGTTGCTGGTATTGCGAAAGTAGGGGCTTTGAATAATTTGGATACTAGTTTTTATCAAAAGCTTATGTCTCGAATCCATGCTGTAACTGCGGATGACCTACAAGCATTGGCACAGAAATACTTTCTGCGAGAAAATATGATTGAAATAATAGTAGGAAACCCTTAGAGTGGACTGATAAATGTTTGATTTCTTTGCCCTAGGAAAAATAATAAATCCATAAACAGATTTTTTGGTGTCATTTTTGTTTTAACAAGAATAGAGACCCTGCTATAATTAGGATTTGTTTGAGTTTACTTACGTTAAATAAGTAAGCAGATATGAAACTTAATACTGCTAGACAGGATTGATACTATAATAAAGAGCTTAGGTGTAAAACGTCTCTTTTTTGAAATGCATAAGCAAGGAGAAATCCTTGAGAAAAATATATAGAGCAGATGAATTTATTTGGATTTTTCAAGCAAGAATTAGCGGTAGACTTAGGTACAGCCAACACACTAATCATACAAGGTGAAGAAGTAGTAGTGGATGAACCGTCAATCGTAGCTATCAATAGGAGGACTAATGAGGTAATCGCCGTAGGGAGTAGAGCGATGCAAATGCATGAAAAAACTCACGAGAACATAAAAACGATTAGACCATTGAAAGATGGTGTGATTGCAGATTTTCAGGCTGCGGAAAGCTTGATACAAGGTTTAATTGCCATGATAGGGGAAAAGAGAAAATTTTTCTCACACCTAAAAATGGTAATCTGTATTCCTTCTGGGATAACAGAAGTAGAAAAAAGAGCCGTATTTGATTCAGCAGATCACGTAGATAGTAAAGAAACATACTTAATACACGAACCGATGGCTGCGGCATTAGGAATAGGTCTTGATGTGGAAGAGCCGATCGGTAATATGATAATCGATATAGGAGGAGGTACAACAGAGATTGCGGTTATCGCACTTTCTGGTATTGTAACTGATCAATCGATCCGTACTGCAGGGGATGAGTTCACGATGGATATTATAGATTATATGAAGCGAAAGCACAATCTATTAATTGGTGAACGTACGGCAGAACAAATCAAAATTCATGTAGGTAGTGCAACAGTTGATTTGCCTAACCCTCCTGAAAAATTTGCTGTGAACGGAAGGGATATGCTTACGGGTATACCTAAGCAGGTGTTCACAAATCATACAGAAGTTGCGGAAGCATTGGACAAATCGATTACTAAGATTGAAGAAGCTGTATTGAAAGCACTAGAGGATACACCTCCAGAATTAGCCGCTGATATATACCAAACGGGTATTTACCTTACTGGTGGAGGCGCACTATTAAGAGGATTAGCACCTAGAATTTCTGGTAAGACAAAACTTACCGTACACATAGCTGATGATCCACTAAGGGCAGTAGTAAGAGGGACTGGACTAGCATTAAAAAATAGCCACAGGTACTCCTTCTTGATTGATAGAAGAAGTATCTAATTAGTTAGAAAGGCTAATCTACATTCCTAAATAGATATCGGATCTATCAATTCGTTTTTCGAATTTGACAGAAAACACCTAGATAATCAGGCTATGATTAATAATCAATCGATTATCTTTACGGTGATATAGAATATTTATTTTCTTTTGTTTGATCAAACTCCAAATTAATAATGCAAAACATACTGCTTCTTTTTGCAAGATTTGGGACCCACATTACATTTTTGTTTTTTACGGTGGTTAGTTTTCTGCTTATTGTCAATTACAATAAGACACAGAATGCAATATTCATCAATTCATCCAATTACTACGCTAATAAGCTTGATGCTCGTACGAGCCGATGGCAAAATTATCTATCTCTCCAGGAAGTAAATGATAGTCTATCTCGTCATAATGCTGAGTTGATGGAATATTTTATCAATTTCAGATCTGCAGAGGGTGTGATTTCTGATTCTACGCGACAATATGACCTTATACCAGCAAGGGTTGTGCGGAGTACATATAATCTAAGAAATAATCATCTCACGCTTGATATAGGAAAGAAGAGCGGCGTGGAGAAAGATATGGGTGTGTTGTCAGAAGCGGGTATTCTCGGTATTGTCAAAAACGTGAGTGATGATTTTTCACATGTTGTATCGATATTGAATAGTCAGACTAGGATAAGCTGTACAGTAAAACCATATGCATATCCTGGTAATTTGATTTGGGAAAATCTAGATTCTAAACATATGACGCTTGAGTCAATCCCTAAGCATGTTGCAATATCGGTAGGAGATACAGTTGTCACAAATGGATATTCTACGATCTTTCCTGTAAATATAGAAGTTGGAACAGTCGCAGAAGTAAAGACAGATCTAGGATCGAGTAACTTTAATATAAAAGTTGCACTGTTTAACAATGTACCGAACTCGAAAAGGGGTTTTGTTATTAAGAATAACTTAGCTGCACAACAGAAAACCCTAGAAAACATTGACAATGAATAGCAGTGTAATCATAGTAAATACAATAAGGTTTTTTGTTCTGGTTATAGGACAAGTTTTGGTATTCAAAAGAATAGCCTTCAACTGGGGAGACTTTGCATTTATACATTTTATTATTTATCCGTTATTCTTGATTCTACTCCCAATCAAGACATCAAGACCATTGGTTATCTTTTTAGGTTTTTTGATTGGACTAAGTGTAGACCTGTTTTATGATAGCCCAGGTATTCATGCGAGTGCAGGAGTATTTACAGGATATGCTCGAGGAATTTTATTAGATTTTATAGAACCTTATGAAGGATATAATACCAATGACAGTCCGACTGTAGAGACGATGGGCATAGGTTGGTTTATGACATTCTCTAGTATACTTTTTGGGTTACATTTCCTATGGTACTTTAGTGTAGAGGCGTTTTCTTTTGTTTTCTTTTTTGAGATCTTACTCAATACAATATTTAGTTTCATCGCATCATTTATTATAGTGATGCTACTATTGTTAATCTTTAGACCAAAAAGGTAAAGACATTGGAAGAAAAATCGAAAGTCATTTTGTTGTTTGTTGCTATCTGCTCGTTCGTGCTCGTAGCTAAAACTGCACAGTTACAAATTTTCGATAGTAAATATCAAGAACAGGCTAGACGAACTACCTTAGATAAGTCAATAAAGTTTCCCTCCAGAGGATTGATTTTTGACCGAAATAACAAACTACTTGTCAGTAACTCTACTATCTATGATATAGAAGTTATTTACAACAATGTTCCAAAAGATATAGATACCTCAGAAATATGCCAACTGCTCGGTATAGACAAGGCAAAGTTCAAAAAGAACATTAACAAAAACTGGAAAAGCGTTCAGTATCATAAAGCGATTCCATTTACATTTCTGTCAAAAGTACAACCAGAGCAATTTTCTGTTTTTCAAGAACACTTACACAAGTATCCTGGGTTTTATCCAATAGAGCGTAATATTAGGAACTATCCACATGACAATATAGCTCATGCGCTGGGCTTCCTGGGTGAGGTAAATAGAAAAGATGTCGCAGATAACCCTATAGATTACAGCAATGGTGATTATATAGGAAAGTCAGGATTAGAAAGAACTTACGAGTACGCGCTTAAGGGAAAAAAAGGTGTAGGGTATGTATTGAAAGATAATCTAGGTAGAAATGTAGAGTCATTTGACAATGGGAGTCTTGATTCTTCTGCGGTCTCTGGATCGGATATTATAACCACACTTGATCTAAACCTACAAGCATACGGAGAAGAACTTATGAAAAATAAGATGGGATCTATAGTAGCTATAGAACCTAGCACAGGAGAAATACTTGCAATGTTGAGTTCTCCTACTTACGATCCAAACTTATTGAACTTAGATAGGAATAGAGGTGTATCGTATGATTCGCTGAGTATGGATACCTTATATAGACCATTATTTGATAGATCTGTTATGGCAAAGTATCCGCCGGGCTCGATTTTTAAGACTGTTTTTTCTTTGATTGCCATGGAAAAAGGGATTCTTCAGCCCAATAGAACAATCTATTGTGACGGAGTATATGAACTTGACAGTAAAGGGTTGTATAAGCAAAAGTGTCATCATCACCCGACACCATATAATGTATCCATCGCATTACAGCATTCATGTAATAGTTATTACTATCAAACGTTAAGGGAGTTTATTGATAGTTATGGGTATAGTACTCCAGGGAAAGGTCTTGATACATTAGTTTCTTATTTACAGGATTTTGGTCTAGGTAACAAGCTGGGTGTTGATTACCACACAGAGAGTAGAGGATTTCTTCCTACATCTGATGTATACGATAGAATGTATAGCGATGTCTATAATGGCTGGAGGTCTACATATATATTATCTGTGGGAATAGGTCAGGGCGAACTTGAACTGACGACGGTACAGATGGCTAACTTAGCGGCCACGATAGCAAATAGAGGTTACTTTTATACACCTCACTTAGTAAAGACGTTCGTCAAGGATGAATTTATACTGAAACCAGAGTTTACAACTCCAAAGAGAATGCGAATTAGTCCAGAGTACTATGAACCAGTAATAGAGGGTATGGCAAGAGTGACAACCCTAGGAACAGGAAAGTTAGCATATATACCAGATATAGAGATCTGTGGAAAGACGGGTACATCAGAAAATATTGGTCCGGATCACTCTGTTTTCTTTGCATTTGCGCCAAGAGATAATCCTAAGATTGCTATAGCCGTATACGTAGAAAATGCAGGATTTGGTGGTGATATCGCAGCACCGATAGCTAGTCTTATGATAGAGAAGTATATAAACGGAACAGTCAATGAACGAAGAAATTACCTAGAAGATAGAATGAAAAATACTAAATTGATTAATCCTGTTGTGGCTTTACCCAGCCAGGACTTGAAATAGGTATTAGATATAAAAAAGTAAATTTCTTATTCAAGCTATTTTATTAGTCCATCAATACTCACTACATTGCAGCTATTAAAAATGAAGAAATGAATATCTCTTGTGTTGTTGCTGTAGCGAATAATAATGTCATTGGAAAAGACAATGACATTCCGTGGTATTTACCTGCTGATTTGAAGTATTTCAAAAAGGTAACGTTAGATCACCATATTCTAATGGGACGTAATTGTTACCAGTCTATCGGACGACCGCTTCCGAAAAGAACAAATGTAATTATAACCCGAGACCCCTTTTTCATTGCCAGTAATTGCTTAGTGGCACATAGTATTGAAGAGGCTCTTGAAATAGCTTATGATAATGGGGAAAAAGAAGCCATGATTATAGGAGGAGGCACAATATATGACCAAACGAAAGACCTATGGGATAAGCTTTATATTACAGAAGTAGATCTTAACGTAGATGGTGATATTTTTTTTCCGGAAATTGATTATTCTAAGTGGAAACTTACCTCAGAAGAGCCACACCAGCCAGACGATAAGAATGAGCATCCATACGTTTTCAAAACATACGAGAGAATTTAAGGCTTATCATTTTGTAGATTTTTTGTTATTTCACCAAATAAAATGTCGCTAAAAGCAAATGGATATTCTAAATATGAATTTTATATGTTTTTTCGAATTAGACAAATATCTTTACACATAGAACCAATTACATAATTTTTTGTCTACTTATCATCAGGTAAGTAAAAACTAGAAGTAATGGATCATATAAAGTTGAACCAGGAGATTGTAGAGTCTTTAAAGAACTGGAAAGAAATAGTAAAGAAGTATCAAGAACCAGATAATAAGAAAGCAACAATACAATTATTGACATCTTTCCTTCCTTATCTTGGATTATGGGTACTGATGTATTTTAGTATGAGATGGTCCATTTTTATTACAATTGGTTTAGGTATAATCAATGCTTTCTTTCTAGTTAGAATATTCATCATACAGCATGATTGCGGTCACCAATCATTTATGAAATCTAGAAAATTGAATAACATTGTAGGATATATTTGCAGTGTTTTTAGTGGATTACCGTATAAGTATTGGGCTAGGGTGCATAATTTTCATCATGCTCATTCAGGTGTATTGGAAACGATTGATATTGGAGATATACCTACACTGACGGTTAACGAGTTCAGAAAATTATCACGTTGGGGAAGGCTAAAGTATAAAACGTGGAGAAATCCATTTATCACTTTTGTAATTGCACCTAGCTATTACATTGGACTATCTAATCGACTTCCAATATTTAAGTTTAAAAATTGGAAAAAGGAGCTTTGGAATCAATTCAAGAATAATGTTTTAATTGTAGGAGTGTACGCTTTACTAGCTTATTTATTAGGTTGGAAACAATTCTTATTTGTGCAGTTATTCTTAGTATTTGTATTTGGAATAATAGCATTTTGGTTCTTTTACATACAACACCAGCATGAACATTCTTATAAACAGTGGCAAGACAATTGGAACTATGTAGTAAGTGCTATTAGAGGAAGCTCATATTATAAACTCCCGAAGTTTTTTCAATGGATGACTGGTAATATTGGTATTCATCATATTCATCACTTGAGTAGTTTGATACCGAATTATAATCTTGAAAAATGTATGAGAGAAAATACAATCTTAAATAAATATGTAACAGTAGTTACTTTTTGGGAAAGTCTAAAAATGATGTCTCATAAATTGTGGGATGAAGAAAGACAAAAGATGATTTCATTTAAAGAATATTATCAGCTCGAAAAGGTAAGATTCGCTTAAAAAGGACAAAAAAAATCCAACCCATTTGCAGAGGTCGGATTATAAGGGATGTCGTCAATAAGGTGTCTTTGACTGTGCCTATATACCAGGTCTTTGTAATCATTGTTGCTTTTAAGACGACTCTTTTCTAATAAGTCACATTTACTATTTTACTTCATAAATAAATAAGAAACACAATGAATGCAGTTATAACAGGGAGCACAAAGGGTATTGGAAAAGCAATAGTAGATCTCTTGGTATCAAAAAGTATAAATGTAGCTATCTGTTCTAGAAGTATTGCAGATGTAAATGAATGTATAAAGACATTATCTAGTGCTAATCCTGGTGTGAAAATTATAGGGTGTGCAGCTGACATGAGAAAGAAGGAAGATGTAGTTTCGTTCTCTAAGTTTGTGCTTGACCATTTCGAGTCCGTTGATATATTGATTAATAATGCAGGGGTGTTCCTTCCAGGAGAAATCACACAAGAAGAAGATGGAGCTCTCGAACAAATGATGGAGACTAACCTCTATAGTGCTTACCATTTAACTAGGGCTCTGGTGCCCAATATGATTGCAAACGGACATGGTCATATCTTCAACATGTGTAGTATTGCAAGTAAAATTGCATACCCTAATGGAGGATCTTATAGTATTTCTAAATTTGCTCTTCTGGGTTTTTCTAAAGTATTAAGAGAAGAGTTAAAGACTAAAAATATCAAAGTAACATCAATTATGCCTGGTGCCACGTGGTCCGCGAGTTGGGCGGGTGTAGATCTTCCGGAGAGTAGGTTGATGCAAGCAAGTGATATTGCTAAAGTTGTTTGGACAGCTTTGGAGATGAGTCCATCAGCTGTGATTGAGGATATCACATTAAGACCACAACTTGGAGATTTGTAGACGAATAATTAACACATCCTTCAATATTCATCTTATAATCCGTTAAATATCAATTAATATGCTTCACTAGACATTAATGGCTTATTATTTGAAGTATTTTTGATATCAATTATTACTATCAAAAAATAATATTCAATGAAAACAATACTGGCTTTCTGTTTTTCTCTCGTTAGTATCTCTGTATTTGCTCAAGATAAATTGGCTCCTGCTACATGGTCTTTTCAGGTTGTAGAAAGTGGAGAAGACTATATATTCAAAGCCACTGTTGACCTTGAAGACGGATGGGCTATTTATTCTCAATATACTGAAGAGGGCGGACCAGTACCCTTGACATTTACATACAAAGACAAGTCAATTCTAAAAGGTAAAACAGAAGAGAAGTCAGATGCTATCAAAAAAATGAGTGAGTTGTTTGAGGTAGAAGTTGTAAAATTTAAAAAACAAGCTGTTTTTGAGCAGAAGTTTGCAAAGAAAAAAGGCATAAAAGTCTTTTCAGGCGAGCTACGTTTTATGTGTTGCGACGACTTAAGATGTCTACCGCCGACAGTTGTGCAATTTGATATAGGATTATAGTATCTGTATTCAAGTATTTATGCATATTTTCGAGTTTCAAATTAACAGCTCTAACTAACTTTATCTGAATTCGTTCATTTATAGAACAACTTAAAATCCTAATGAAAATATTACAATCAATTTTAGTGCTATTAGTAATAGCTTCGACTTCTTTAAGCGCTCAGATATTAGAACCAGTAACGTGGCAGTTTTCTACAGAAGCAGTTTCTAGTGATGAGCACAATCTTGTATTCACAGCATCTATTGATAAAGGATGGACTGTATATTCTCAATTCACTGCGGACGATGGACCTGTTCCAACATTAATAACTTATGAGTCTAAAGACGGGGCAGAGATAATAGGTAAAGGATTAGAGACGGGCCATAAGAAAGAAGGTCTTGATAAGCTATTCGATGTCAATGTAATTAAGTACTTGGCAGACGAGAAGTTTGAAATTAAACAAAAAATAAAAGTTTCTGATGATTCTAAGCCGCTCACAGGCTATTTGACTTTTATGACTTGTAATGACAAAACTTGCTTGCCACCAACTGATATAGACTTCACGTTTAATGTAAAGAATTCAGGAACCAAAGTAAATAGCGTAGCAACAGTTGAATCAACGAATAAAACAATAAAAGTAACAGCGTCTTCTAATAGTGACCAGATCAAAGTTACTGGACAAGGAGGAAATGCTGAATCATTAAATAACTCTTCTTCTTCGACATTCACGCTAGGTTCTTCAGATGATCAGAAGCCATCAGGTCTATTAGAGCCAGTAAAGTGGAAAATGGACAAGAAGAAACTTTCGGATGATGAATACGAATTGACATATACTGGATCTATTGATAAAGGGTGGGCTGTATATTCACTATATATGGAAGAAGGTGGTCCGGTACCAACGACTATTACCTATGAAAATGCTGAAGGAGCTGAATTACTAGGTAAAGCGGTAGAAAATGGAAATAAGAAGGAAGGGTTTGACAAAATGTGGAAGGATGAAGTGGACAATGTTATCAAATTCAAATATGGAAAAGATTATGTAATTACTCAAAAAGTGAAAATTACTGATCCAACAAAGCCACTTACTGGGTATCTTACATTCATGACATGTAATGATGTAACATGTTTACCACCTACAGATATTGACTTCGATTTTGGTTTTGGAGCGGTAGTCAATAAGAACGATAATACAGCCGGCGATGCATCTGGAATCGTAGGTATGAAAATAAATGCTGATGGAAAAGTAGACCAAAGAATAGCAACCATTGTTGAGACATTTAAAGATCCACTAAGTGATTGTGGTCAAACTGAAGGCGCAAACGATAGTAGTCTTATATGGTTATTAATAGCTGGTATGTTAGGTGGTTTTGCTGCCTTGTTGACTCCATGTGTATTTCCAATGATTCCAATTACTGTGAGTTTCTTTACAAAAGATACCAAGAGAAAGGGTTGGATGAATGGATTAATCTACGGCGCATCTATTATAGTTATCTATGTAGTGCTAGGATTAATTATTACTATGACTTTAGGCCCAGAAGCATTGCAAGCATTGTCTACAAATTGGATTGCAAATACTGCTTTCTTTCTGATTTTCTTGTTTTTCGCCGGGTCATTTTTTGGATATTATGAATTGACATTGCCGAGTTCTTGGTCTACTAAGAGTGATCAGATGGCTGACAAAGGTGGTCTTATTGGGATCTTCTTTATGGCAGCTACTTTGGCATTAGTTTCATTTTCTTGTACTGGACCGATCGTTGGATCTGCATTAGTCGCAGCAGCGAAAGGTGGATTCATCGGACCGTTAGTGGTGATGTTTGGTTTTTCTTTTGCATTGGCACTTCCGTTTGGATTGTTTGCAGCATTTCCAGCATGGCTTAATTCTCTTCCAAGATCTGGAGGATGGATGAATAGTGTAAAAGTTGTACTTGGTTTCTTAGAAGTTGGGTTTGCATTCAAATTCTTGTCGACAGCTGATCTTACACAGCACTGGGGAATATTAAAATATGAAACATTCATGTTTATTCTTGTGACTGTTTGTTTATTGATAGCTGCTTATTTATTTGGCTTTATTAGTTTCCCACATGATAGCCCAGTCAAAAAACTGAGCATACCTAGAAAAGCATTAGCTGCATCATTTACTGCACTAGCTATATACCTTGGTTTTGGGTTTACAGTGAATAGTGATACGGGTATTTATAATTCACTATGGCTTACGAGTGGTTTTTCTCCGCCTGTGATGTACAACATGTTCTTAGATAAAGGAGAAGTGGATCCAGCAATCAAGGAAAGGTATCCTTCATTTACAAAATGTGCCAATAACATAGATTGTTTTAAAGATTACTATGAAGGTGTAGCTTACGCGAAAGAAGTAAACAAACCAGTATTTCTAGATTTTACAGGACACGGATGTCAGAACTGTAGAAGAACAGAAGATAATATCTGGGTGGACGATAAAGTAAGATCAACATTGAATGATGATGTTGTCTTAGTTTCTCTATACACTGATGATAAGGAGAAACTTTCTGGAAACTTAGTATCATTTAGAAAAGACACAAGGCTCAGGAATATTGGATTAAAATGGGCTGATTTTCAAGTTTTGAATTTTGCTCAAAATAGTCAACCATTATATATAATGATGACAAATGATGAAAAGGTAATAACACATCCAAGAGGATATGAAGGCGGTATTAAAGGCTATCAAGAATATCTTGATTGTGGACTTGATTATTACAATAAAAAATAATCGTTTAATTAAAAAAATAGAAAGCTCTTGTGAAATAAAATTTTGCAAGGGCTTTTTTGTTTTATTGTTTGCTTGAATTCAAACCTATTGTATTACTCTTATTTATTATATCAGCTTCTCGATTTTTTCTATTTATTTGTTTCGTAAACTCTTATTTTCTAAAACGAAACGAATTTGAAAAATATGTTATGAATCTCAATAATTCGTTTTCGTAAGCAACCATATTTGCTTCAAATCATTCATCTTAGTTTAAACGTATACCCGATAGAACATGTGAAACCTCTAGGAAAGTGTGTATATATTAGACTTATTTCATATATTTGTACTGCCAACTCCCCAGTTGTTTGATTATTTTGCGACTCAAAAGGTCTTTTATAATTCACGAAAACATACAGAAACCGAGATTATATAGGTGTTTACCTATGTTCAGTTACTAGTAAAAGCTATATTAAGACCATTCGAAATTTTGAAAGTTAATTTAACTCGAAATGGTCCTTATGTTCTTTTACAAAAGAGAAACAGTTTAAATATTATTACTTTATAATTAAGATCAAGACGAACTCAACAAATAATATAAATGAAAAATAGATTCAATCTCATTTTAAGTTGCCTCTTCTCACTTTTTGCAGTTGGATTAGTAGGCCAAAGTTGTGACTATGACCAATCAAGTTTACTTTTTACTCTTGATGATTGTAAAGCCATTTTTGGATTTCCCTCTCAAACAGAATATACTGAATTTACAGCGGAGGCGGATACTTTCCCTGGAGGTACCATTTTGTCTGTAGTAGGAGGACACCTTTATAGAGAGAATGGGTTGGTTAATATGCACTCATGTACAGAAGGGCTTGATACTACAGCCGCAATGTGTGTAAGTTCGTTGGATACATGCTTGTATGTTGCAGATAGCGATAAAGCAGTGAGGTTTGATATTAAAATAGAATTAGGAGATGACGGAATAGGCCGATTATCTGGTCTTAGTTTTTATGAGTCTGCTCCACCAACATTTAGTTGGTTAAACAATGGAGCTACAGGTCCAAATAATTACCCTACTAAATATGCTGTAAGAGTGTCTATAGCAGGAACAACGATATTTGAAGAAATTGATATTGAAACATCAAGTGATTTTACGCTCGAAACGTTTGATTTTTCTGGCTTACCAGCGTTCACGGTAACAGAAATGACAGTTTTTAATTTCGAATTATTACCATACTGTACAGCAGGTATTGAATCACCTGTAAATGCATGGGACTTAGAAAACATATTAATCACCGCGAATTCAGTTGATAATATTAACGGTGGTGATTTAACATATGGTGACGGAAGTACTTCTAAAGATATATGTGTAGGTGATGGTGTTGCTGACAATATGAATGTTAGTTTATCAGAATCTAATGGAACAAATAATTATTTTATAACAGACGGTGATTCAGTAATCATTTTTAATAACGTTACTTTTCCTTTCGATTTTGAAAATAATGAGGGTGGAGTATGTCTTATATGGAACATTAGCCATTACGAAACAATCACAGGAGCAGACGTTGGCAACTATATAGGAGATATTTCGGGTTGTTTTGATCTTTCAAACCCAATAACACTAAATAAGAATGAGGTATCTGGAGGAGTTATATCTGGAGGACCTTTTGAGTTTTGTGTAGGAGACGGGATTGACGATAATATTGAAAACGGAAGCATAGAGCTAACGGGTCAAGAAGGTGATAATAACCAATGGGTAATAACAGATGATAATAATAATATCATTGGATTACCAAATACTTACTCTGAGGTTAATTTTGATGGGGCGGATATTGGCACATGTCTAATATGGTACTTGTCATATAATGATATGTTAGTTAATTTAACAATGGGTAGTAATTTGTCAGACCTTCAAGGGTGTTTTCATATTTCTAATTCAATTGTTGTTATAAGAAATGAAAGACCAACAGCTATCGTAACATCTACATCTACAGTTTGTGGAGAAAATAATGGAACCGCTTCTGTAAGTGGTGGTGCAGGACTTGCGCCATTTACTTTTTTATGGAGTAATGGTGATACAGGAAGTAATGTCACAGGTTTAGCTCCGGGATCATATACAGTTATTACTACAGACAGTAACGGTTGTACTAATTTTGAAGCATTCACTATAGGTACTTCTCTTCCTCTTTCGACAGTTACAGATATAAGTCATACTAGTTGTGGTGAAAATAACGGAAGCTTTGCAATAACAGTTAGTAATGGAACCCT
>CALKXE010000040.1 GCA_938003955.1 uncultured Saprospiraceae bacterium
ATTGGAACAATGAACTGTGGCTTATAGATCATGGAGCTAGTTTGTACTTTCATCATAATTGGGATCATTGGAGATCGCATCTCACTCGGACATTCCCCATCATTAAGGATCATGTTTTATTGAGTAGAGCTGATCACCTTATGGAATCTGCCAACGAAATCAAGACACTTATTAATGAAGATAAGATAACGGAGATTGTCTCATTGATACCAGAGGGGTGGCTCTTAGATGAGTCCAATACCTTATCTCCAGATGAAATGAGAGCTGCATATATAGAGTTCTTGGTCAGTAGATTGAATCAGATTGATGTACTAGCAAAAGAAGCCAACGATGCAAAATAAAGAATCATACGAGTTTGCGGTGATCAGGCTAGTCCCGAAAGTAGAACGCGAGGAGTTTTTGAATATTGGAGTGATCGTATTTTCAAAGCGAAATAAATACCTAGATATCAAATACAAGATCGATAGAGAAAGAATTCATGCTTTCGCAAATGATATCGATACAGATATGATCAGTAGTTACCTAGCCGCTTGGAAGCTCATCTGTGATGGTAAGGCCGATGGTGGTAGGATCGCAGAGTTTGAGCAATCTTATAGATTCCGATGGTTAGTAGCATCAAGAAGCACCATCATACAAAGCTCCAAAACACATCCGGGTTTATGTACTGATCCTAAAGCGGTTTTGGAGAGTAACTTTATTCGATATGTGTTGTAAAGGTCAGATCGCTAAGAGCGGATCAAAACTTTGATGGTAAGTCTAATTCATCGAATATACTTGTTTTTCACATAAAATGTATGTACTTTGTAATTACAATTATTGTTTATGGAAGCTAACATTATTCAAATCGGAAATTCTAAAGGCCTTAGATTAAGTAAAACCATATTGAAAAAGTATGATATACAAGACAAGGTGAATATTAGCTTAGAGGAAGGGTGTATTGTAATTACACCTATTGCCGACCCAAGGTCGGGATGGGATGAGCAATTTGCTCTAATGGCTAAGAACGGAGATGATAAGCTCTTGATAGACGATGTTTTTGAGGATGAAGAATTTGAAGAATGGGAATAAAACAATATCAAATAGTTGTCGTCAATCTAGACCCAACGATCGGTAGTGAGTTAAAAAAGATAAGGCCCTGTGTGGTAATCTCTCCGGATGAAATGAATCAGCACCTAAATACGATTGTAGTAGCTCCATTGACCACCAATAAAAAAGCCTATCCAACGAGAGTCAAAGTCACTTATCAGGGTAAAGAAGGAAGAATAATTATTGATCAAATAAGAACAATAGACAAGACGCGAGTAGTAAAAGTTAGCGACCTATTGTCAAAAACGGAAATAGTGAATATTAAGGATGTAATAAACAGGACTTTTGTTCTTTAAGAAGAACGCTGTTTTAAGTCTGAGACTTAAAACTCAATATTGAACATAGATTCGATCAAATGTATTAGTGTTAACTGATTTGGAAATGAAATTTAGCTACTACTTTATAGTTTTGTTATTCCTGTGCATATTGTCTTCATGTAATTATTGTGAGTCTTTTGGATCTTATGAACTTGGGAGTAACTTAGTATTGTTAGACGGTGATAGATTGGAGGATAGGATCATTGTAAGGTGTACAAACAGAAGTAGTGGATGTTGTGGTGGTGGTGAGTATATATTGCCAACTTATGAGGAGCATTATAATTTAAATGGTAAATATAGAGAGTATGTATTACAAGCCAAATCTGACGAAAAATGGATAATTGTGCAAACAAAGATCATCGAAGACGATGTTCATAGATATTGGTTTATTGACAAGAGTTTTTCTGTTGATAGTTTAGATTGTTATCAAGTTAATTGCAGTGAAGTTATATTAGAAAATCGTTTCGGACCTTTTTCGAAATCTGATTTTAGTAATCTAATTAAAATCAAAGAAATTCAATTAGTATTTGATTAGCTAGGAAGAACGCTGTTTTAAGACTGCGACTTAAAACTCAATATTAGTTTAGATCCAACCTATCCCTTTACCGAGACTTGATACTTTGCAATTAAATCAATATTATTGAATATGACAATTGAAAAAATTCTAACGGTAGTAGAAGGGATGACTACTCTCGAAAGGAAAGAGGTGATGCAATTTATTGTATCTGTTGATGAAAAATCTGACGATATTCCAGTTGACCATCTTGTCGAATTAGATCGAAGGAGTATGTTATTAAAAAACGAAGAGACAGCTCTCCACGATGCTAGATCTGTAATTACGGATTTAAAAACAAAGTACGGATATACTCAATAATGAATGTAGTATTTCACACATCAAGAAAATCTAAGTAAACGTATTGTAATTTTAAGTCACCGGTTTAAGGTCAACGGGGTTGGGTTTTTGATTGCTATGTAGAAGAAGTTATAACAATCAAAAAAAAATAGGATTAGAAGATGGTTTAAATATCAATTTTTAATGGACTCTTCTTCAAAAGTACCATCTTTATCGTAAAGAGTACTTTTTAAGTACTATCAACAACTAAAAAAAACGGTAATGAAATCATTTATATCTAAGAAGAATCTTTTTCTAATAGGCCTTGTCTTGGCTATTATTGGAATTGTAGTCAATGTTTTGTTCTGTATTGTCAATGTCGAATATTTTAAATACATAGGATTTTTAGATTTTTTGACTCTTTCATCTAGTGTAGTTGATTTGGGCTATAATCAGCTTAATTATATGGAGCTTATCTTTTTATTATACCTTATAGTTGGTTTGTTTAAATTTAGAAAAACAGGAGAGGATAGATCGGGTATTTTAAAATTCATTTTTTCCATTATAGGAGTTTCTTCAATAGTATCAATCCTTACGTTGATGTTGTTTTTAATCAATATTACACGACTTTACCTATCTGATCCTGAAAGTTTCAGTTTTCTTGGCTCAACTTCTTATCCATTGATTTCTGCATATTTTTTAGGAATATTATCCTTGTGTTCCAGAATATTTATTCTTTGGTTAGTGTATCGTGTTCGTGATGTATTAAAGTCAGATGAAGTTCAAAACTTTAAGAATACATATGCAGGTTGGAAGACAAAAAATGTCTCGCATAGAATAGTTAGTCTTAGGACTAGACTTGGGCATAGGGTTTTTGATACGTTTTTGGCTTTTTTACTGTGTAAAGAAATAGTTTACGTCTTATTTAGACTTGTGGTTGAATTTATTGATGGAAGAAGTAACTATTTCTCATTTTCTAATATTGCAAATAATAGGATTGGGCTAAATCTATTTTTCTTTGTTTCGGCAATCATATTTTACTTGGTGTACTCTTTATTTTATAAGACAACAGCGACTAAATACCTTTCCAGATCAATAGTTTTAGATTCGAAATCATTTAAGAGCCCTAGTAGAGCTCAGATGTTAAAGAGAACATTTGCTCGGTTTATTCCATTTGGAAGCTTTGCATTTTTAGCTGGTAAGCATAATGGACTTCACGATACTATTAGCAAGACAAGAGTCATAAGGCTTGGTAAGCTTGAAGAAGGGTTGAGTCAACACTTGCCTTTCATGATTATATGTATCCTTTGTTTATTTGGTGATGCGATTTTAAGAATTTACTTTTAATTGTTCGTACTACTATAGTGAGTTCTTTGACGGTGGATTAAAACTGTAGATCTTGTTCCAGGTCAGCAATACAAAACGTAATTCTAGTCTCAAAATTCACTAAAAAACAGACCATACCCACCCAAAACATATAGAAAAACCACCCATTACAAGATATTATATATGAAAGCAAAAGCAAGATTAACAAAACTAGCTTTAATAATTTGCTACATTCGCAGTTCATAATAATAGATACCATGGCTGAGGTTAAATTATTCTCTGGAACAAATTCCAAATATCTTGCTGA
>CALKXE010000041.1 GCA_938003955.1 uncultured Saprospiraceae bacterium
AGTTTTACAAGAGCAAAAAAACTAGAAGGAGTAGGAGCTTCACGATGGGGATCAATATTTATCTATGTTTTAGTGGCGACTATCGGTATGAAAATGAACCTTGGAGAAGTTTTTAGTAATCTAGGATTGTTTGCAATTGGAATTATTTGGATGCTTATCCATGTTGGGATATTGTTATTGGTTGCCAAGTTGATCAGAGCACCGTTCTTCTTTGTAGCTGTAGGTAGTCAAGCCAATATAGGAGGTGCTGCCTCAGCGCCGATTGTAGCGTCTGCATTTAGTCCTTCTCTAGCTCCTGTAGGAGTATTGATGGCTGTGCTAGGTTATGCATTGGGTACTTATGGAGCATTAATTTGCGCACAATTAATGGCTCTAGTGGCCGGAGCGCAATAAAGTGATTTAAATAGATTTATTATACGCCGATGACTGAGCATAATTGACCAGAGGAAGCAATTAAGAGCGTAGGATAATTTTCATTATCCTTAAATTTTTATTTTTGGTGGCGCTAAAAACAAGTTTAGACACTCTAGGAGATGATTAAAGATAGATTCTGATTCTAAGAAATAATAAAATTTTAAATATATGAAAAAGCAGATTTTATTACTTTTACTGACATTGGTTTTGGGGCAATTATCAGCACAGATTGATATGCAAGATTCCACAGTACAGGTTATTTCTTATTGGAATATGGGAGAATCTCAAATGTACCATGTTACAGAATCAGAGATTGTAATGGTTAAAGAAGATACGCTATCTATGATAGAGAATTCTTTTGATGTTGAAATAAAAGTATCAGATTCTACATCTTATGGCTATATCCTTGAATGGACAAGAAAGGATTTCCAGTTTTCGAAGAGTAATTCACTGGATGTGCAATTAGATGCAATATTATCTGATAGGCCAATATTACTAACGACAGATATTTATGGCAGTGACATACACGTTCTAAACTGGGAAGACCTATCAACTTATGTAGATAATAAGTGCAAACAATTATTTACAGAGTATGAAGGCAAAGAGGCTGCATTGGCGAGAATCAACCAAGTGATGAGAAAGCATGCTTCAAAAGAGTCTTTCGAGACATTTGTTATCAGAGATGTACATCAATATTTCACCTATCATGGAGCTAAGTACAAATTAGGCGAAACAATAACTGAAAATATAAAAGTATCTAATAATTATGGAGGTGACCCTTTGGATGCCACCACGGCATTAGTCCTGGATGAATTACTTCCAGAGAATAGCACTTCGATCATTAAGTCATTTCAAAATATAAACCCACAGCAACTGACAGCGGTTACTTATGATTACCTCAAGTCTCTCAACATAGTAGAGGGCTCACTTCCTGCTTACGAAGATTTCCCTACAGTAACCAAACAGATATGGGGAGGTTCAGAAATTCACAGTACTTCAGGTTGGGTAATCTATAGTCAAGAATCTGAGCAAATAACTAATGGAGATGATGTAACGATGAAGGATCGGATTATTGAGATAAAGAAATAAAGACGATATCTATAGCTATTAAGCAGCTTCCGTTAATCTCATATTATTTTCTATTTATTTTCCTTTAGGTTTAAACCCAAGCCACTTATCTAAGTCTTATGTGTGACTAAAAATAAGTGAAAGATGAAACGATTAGTAATTTCTTGTCTAGTATTAATTTTATTTTCGATAAACAATCAACTAAAATCTCAAGAAGAACCTTCAGGTCAACTGGGAGATAATTTTAGTTTGGAAGGAGCATTAGATCTTTTAAAGAATGCTTCATCACTGGAAGAATTCGAAAAACAACTCAACAGCGCGGACTCTGATGTAAATAACCTCAATCTAAATGATGACGGGGAAGTTGATTATATAAGAGTAGAAGAATACACGGAGAAAGATGTTCATGTTATCGTTCTACAGGCTTTAATATCAGAAGAGGAATCACAAGATGTAGCTGTAATAGAACTCGAAAGAACAGGAGAAGAATCTGCTACGTTACAAATAGTAGGAGATGAATCTTTATACGGAAAAGACTATTTTATTGAGCCATTCGATGAAGTAGCAACTTCAAATGGAAATGGAGGACCTTCCGCAGAATATATTGTAAGCCGTGTTATAGTGAATGTATGGATGTGGCCTTCAGTCAGAAATGTATATAGACCTAATTACGTAGTTTACCGATCACCGTATAGATGGAGACAATACCCGAGAGCTTGGCAATTAAGAAGACCATTGACTTGGACTGTGTATAATGGAAGAAGGCTTCGTTATAATCACAGTTACCGAGCTGTCAAAACGCACAGAGTTGTCAGAGCAAGAAGAATATATACACCTAATCGAAGGACCTCTGCAGTCGTAGCGAAGAGATCAACTAATAGATCTGCGTCAAAAGCTTCAAGAAATAAAGCTGCGAATAATAAAAAGAGCAACAAAGCAAAAGCGAATAGAAAAAACACAAAGCGAAAGGCAAAAAAGAAAGCAAAGAATAATAGATAAACATTGCTGTCAAGGATCTAGAATTCATGTAGGATTAGTCCGAATGAATTGATGACGAATTAAAAGTAGATGCAAAACAATTTGTTTAGAAATAATGAATCCATAACTTCGTTAGCCTTAACTATAAACATTGCATAATCGCTAACGTTTAACCCTCCATGGATTCATTAACACAGATTATATTAGGTGCTGCAGTAGGCGAAGTTGTCGCTGGACGAAAAATAGGAAATAGAGCTATGCTATGGGGAGCCATTGCTGGTACAATTCCTGATTTAGATGTTATGGTTGGTAGCCTATTTATGAACGAGATCAATGGCCTTGCATTTCATAGAGCGATTACCCATTCTATATTTTTTGCAATCGTATTCTCATTTTTGATATCTTATTATACCAATTGGTTATATAGTAATGGACACCATAGAAAACGGGGGTACAAGATGTTGGCTACAGGTTCTGGTATCTTATTTATGGCTTTGGCATCAGCGGGTTTGATTTTTATCAGTAAGACGCTTGGTGGAACAGTAGGTATGATTGTAAGTGCTGTATTTACATTGGGCCTTGTTAGTTACTTCGGTGCTCGACTCATCAAAGGGTATCTTAATACAGAACAAGAAAAAATAGATATTGGATATTGGACTTGGTACAAGCTGTTTTTCTGGGCCATTTTTACACATCCATTATTGGATTGTTTTACGGTGTATGGTACTCAGCTCTTTGCTCCATTTTCTAATTATCGTGTGGCACTTAACAATATTTCTGTAGCCGATCCTGCGTATACCTTTCCTTTTTTGATCTGTCTAATGGTCGCTTCTCTAATAGCGAGACGTTATGACAAAGAATCAAATAATGATATTGGTAAATCATTTAAACTATCATGGGCAAACTATAAATTGAGGAGTTATGTCAATGCCGCTGGAATAATAATCAGTAGTCTTTATATGGGATGGACCTTCTACAATAAGGCAAAGGTCAATAAGGTGATGGAACAAACGCTCGCCGATCAAAACATCAAATACAGCCGATATATGACTGGGCCTACAATACTAAATAACTTACTATGGTCTGCGACTGCTGAGACAGATTCTTCATTTTATACAGGCTTATATTCTTTCTATGATGAAGATCCCACATTCAAGTTATTCGAAATCCCTAAAAACCATGGACTCATAGATTACAAATCAGATGACAAAGTAGTAAACACACTAAAATGGTTTAGCAAAGATTATTACTCTATTATGCGTCGAAAAGATGGTCTCCTTCAAATCAATGATATGAGATATGGCACTTTTGACGGAGAGAATGTCGATGAAGACAGCTATATTTTCAGGTTCGTAGTAGACAAAGACCAAGATGGATATTATCAACTTCAAAGTTCAGAGGGAGGACCTAAAAGAGGTAGTGAAGAGAAAATTTTTGG
>CALKXE010000042.1 GCA_938003955.1 uncultured Saprospiraceae bacterium
AGCAAAAGTAAATAAAGTCAACCATTGGAATCGGTCCTTCAGACCTATATGCTCATATTCAAATAATAACGATGGCTTTCAGCCATCGCTTAGAGAGATCGGTCCTTCAGACCTTTTCGTTACCAAATATAATTCATCTAAAAACAGAACATCTCGAAGCCCAAAGGGCTGATTCAAATCAGCGATGTCCGAAAGGGCATCGATTGTATTTTATGTCATCTTTTTAAAGCCTGTAGGGCTGATTCCGAACATCAAACAACAAGCTATTGTTAGATTTGTGAATTTGTTGGATTTGTGGATTTGTTTTATAAATCTTGCAAGCTGATGCCTACTATTAAACAACACAGAATCCTAATGTCGCTTGGAATTCATTCACTGCTGAAAGAAAGTCTTTGCGTGAGCAAAAACCAAACTTTACTCATCCTGTGACTAATCAACCATTTTAGCAATCAATCATTAATTCCTAATACCCGTACTTATCTTTCCATTTTTGCCTTACAATTGCACTCATTTTTTGTTCCGAAGCATTATTTCCAGGGCTATAGAATTGAGACCCAGATATTTCTTCTGGCAGATACTCTTGATCGGGACTGTTTTGATCTTGATCATGAGAATATTTGTAGTCTTTACCGTAGCCAATTGACTTCATCAGCTTAGTGGGCGCATTCCTTAAGTGTAGTGGAACAGATAAATCACCGGTTTCTTTGATTGCAGCTAAGACTTTATTGATTGCCATATAGCTCGCATTACTTTTAGGGGCACATGCGAGATAAACAGCAACTTGTGACATGATGATTCGGCCTTCTGGCATTCCTATTTTCTCAATCGACCTGAACGCACTTTCAGCTAAGAGTAGCGCATTGGGGTTGGCAAGTCCGATATCTTCGGAAGCTGAAATAATCATTCGCCTACAAATGAATTTGGGATCTTCCCCACCAGCGATCATCCTGCCCAAGTAATAAACAGTAGCATTCGGATCACTTCCCCTTATGGATTTGATAAATGCGGAGATAATATCATAATGCTGCTCCCCCGTTTTATCATATTTAGCAAGATTATCTTGTATCACTTCGAATACATAATCATCCGTTATATTTATTGGCTTGCCCTCTTCGAAACTTGAGACTACTATCTCTAAACTGTTAAGCAACTTACGGCCATCTCCTCCGGAAACACGAAGCAATGCATCATATGATTCTATATTTATCTCTTTCTTCTTAAGATATTCGTCTTCTTTTATTGCATTGTCTATTAGAGAAATAAGATCCTCTTTATCAAGTGGCTTCAAGATATAGACTTGGCACCTGCTCAATAATGCAGAGATCACCTCAAAGGATGGGTTCTCCGTCGTCGCCCCGATCAAGGTGACCACACCTTTTTCAACCGCTCCTAATAATGAATCTTGTTGTGATTTGCTAAATCTATGGATCTCATCAATAAACAGTATCGGATTAGCTCGATCAAAGAATCTAGAGTTCTCCGCTTTAGCAATGGTCTCTCTTACATCTTTCACACCACTATTGATAGCCGACAGACTGTAAAATGGACGCTTTAGTTTTTGAGAAAGTATACTTGCTATGGTGGTTTTACCAACTCCTGGAGGTCCCCATAAAATAAAAGAAGACACCGTATTACTATCAATCATACGTCTGAGAACCGCACTCTCCCCTACCAAATGATCTTGACCTACAAAATCGTCTAATGTTTGAGGTCGCATTCGTTCAGCAAGTGGTTTCATATTCTATTGTTTTGGAAGTGCAAAATAGCTCATTTCAAGCAATCAGACCAATCTAATGTTATATAGGTGCATTTCAGTTTCACTGTTTTCTGCGAAAACCAGATAAACCTTTCTCGTTTTCTTTAGATTAATATTCAGAATCTCAACTTTAGTTTTTACCGAATCAGCCCGAGAATTTTAAATTCTCTACACTGATCTAAGTGTTTACGTTGGAAGTCACTTGATCGCTAATTTGCTAGAACCGCTGAATCGCTTCATGTCGTTGACCAAGAAGTATTACTAGGACTTTCTTAAACTTTTCTAATGTATTCAAAAAAACGATATTTTGAAATGCACTTTATGTTATATTTCAAACCAAGTTCATTAACTTCATCTCAGATCTTATATATTAGTTCTACTCTATAACTAAACTACACTATTCATTATTTCTGGACTCAGTTCTTCCGCTACTAATTTGGGCGTTCTATCAGTTCGAAATAGCCCCCAATGTTTTTCTGGTTCCATTGGATCAGAAGAGCCTTTCCAATTCTCATCAAATGCCTCAAACACATAGGTTAGAATATTATCTTCATTGACCCATTTCATTAATTGATCATAATATATCTTCTGGTTCTGTTCATTTACATGTTCTGTATTGATCCCTCTACCATTAGAATTCGTAGCCCATCCAGCTTCTGTGATGACAACAGGAGTATTGGGATATAATTCCGCAACAGCATAGTAGTTATCTTTTGTATACCCAAGTGATTCGTGGATATGCTTATATTCCCATACTGGATAAGTATGGACAGAAATAAAATCTACTACCTCAGCTAACGGCTTAAGTTTGTTAAGCCATGGCACATAGTTCTCGCAAAAAGTTACTGGAACTGAGGTGTGCTTCTTTGCTAATTTTACATATTCTACGACACGCTCTACAGGAACTAAGTGATCCGTCCAATCAACACACGCTTCGTTTCCAACAGAAATACAAGAAACTATATGATCATACTTGTTAGTCCAGTCAATTAACTTTTGAATCTGATTCCTATTCTTTATTTTATTCTTAGCTAATTGTTCTTCACTATATACGCCTCCTCCCCATGGACAGTTATGATTGCTAGCCTCAGCTACAATGTATGCACTGAGCATTACTTTGAAGTCCATCTTCTCTTTATTGATCACTTCCAAAACTCTAGCCGCGTGTAAATCACAATCATAGAGTCTTAAGTGTTTCCAATTGTAACTAAGTATAAGTAAATCCTCTTTGATTTCTTCATATGAAGGAATTACTCCTCCAGGCTCCTGCCCATTTCTAAAACCAGAGTAACAAATAGCGTTTCCTTTAGCCAATCCTAAAGCTTCAAATGTATTCATCTTAATATTTTAATTTTTCATTCTTATCCCAAATTCCCCAATATGCACCAACTTCACCTTCTGCACTTACTTTCCACGATTCATCAAAAGAAGAGAAATAAAACATTTCAATATCGTTTTCGGCAGACCATATCTGAGAATTAATAAAATTCTTTAAAGCTGAGTCCGCAGAAGCATGAGCTCCGTCTAATGACTCTCCTTGACTTGGCCATCCCGTCTCTGTAATGATAACTCTCTTGCCATTACCCGCTTCTTTAGCTTGATGGAACATCGCTTGCATATGCGGCAACGAGTATTCATAAGGACAACCTTCCCAGTAAGGATAACAATTGCATAGAATAACGTCACAAGCTTCTGTTATGTTGGGTCGTGCCGTGAATTCATAGTATGCGTCTACATAGCCCATTGGTACGTTAGGCACAGCCTTTTTGACTTCATACATAAACGCTAGTAACTCTTCCTCTGTTAGATCTTTTCTGTACATCACTTCATTTCCAACAGCAGCAATATCAACCAATCCCTCATTAGCCAGTTTTATCAATCCAGCGATTTCTCTTTCATTGACCTCGGGATCATCACCGAGCCATGCGCCTACCAAAGTCTTAATTCCCATTTCTTTAGCAACTTTAGGAATTAATTCGTTTCCCTCAGTGCAAGAAAATGTTCTTATCCATTCGGTATGGGGAGCTATAATTTCCATTCTTCGTCGGACTTGGTCCTCAGTGATAATATCACCAGGTTTTTGACCTTCAGCATATAAGCTAAAACATAAACCATGTACTCCATTCTCTAGTATTGTTGAGAATATTTTTTTTAGATCGTCAATAGACTCTTCCTCTAATTTAGAACCCTCTGGGTAATGTGTTTTTTGTTTTGTCTTACTATTATTGTTATTAGACCATAAGTATTGTTCTCCTCTAAATGACATAAAATAATTTTATTAGATGGTTTGGGGTATTATTTATTTACGTTCTCGAATTCAATCTAAGTTTTTTTACTCAGCTGAAAGTTTAGTTTTTTTCTTTTATCAAGTTCGGCTCTTGTTTCATTGGCCCGTGCCTCATCAATATCATAGTCCTTCATTATGTACATTGCCAAAAGCGTACCCATAGCAGGAAAGAAACAAAAGAATGCATGTAACCCATCTACTGCAGATTGTTGATCAGTGGTAGCAACATCAGGTACAAAACCTACCCAACCAATAATTAACCCACTTAAAGCACCTGCAATTGCAAAACCTACTTTCACCATCCACCAGTAAATAGCTCCGAACATGCCTTCTCTTCTTAATCCAGACTTAAGCTCGTCAATGTCAATAACATCTGCCGTCATTGACATCATTACAGTAAATAGACTACCTATTCCGAAAGAGAAAAACGGAAGTGCGATTATATACATCCACGGCTTTCCTGGAACAAATAAGAACCACAACATTATATAACCAACCAAAGAAATGGATTGAGAAATCAAAAAAGCATTCTTTTTACCATACTTTTTGGACATCCAAGCTACAATTGGAATTACAATAAATGTAGTTCCCAAGGCGCCTAAACAACCAAATAAAGAAACCCAAATACCGCTATCTCCAGCATTACCGTTAAATAATTTGTATACAATCACAAAAAATGTAAGTCCAGCAACCGTATTAAATGCATTGAAAATTAAAAATGTGGCTCCGCATAACTTCCTGAATGCCGGAATCTTAAATGCTTCTAAAAACGATATATATATCTTTTTTAGACTGTTTCCAATATTTGCTACATTTAATGGTTCATAGTCCTCATCAATTGTTGATTTGCTCTTGATAAACAATGCGGGTACCATCGCACAAATTGCGCAAGGTATTGCAACCCATATGGACAATTCTCTTACCGCTACTTCTGCAGAAGGAAACCATTGTGGATCATACATTATCACCCAAAACCATGGAGCTATTACCCAAGCCCATTGACCAACAAATTGAGCAATCGCCATGATGCTCGTCCGCTCATGAAAATCATCGCTCATCTCGTAACCCATGGCCACATACGGAACACTGAAAAAAGTAAGACCCAAATAAAACACCAACGACCAAATCAAGAAATACCAGAAATTGAATTCCAATGAATTCTCTTTAAATAGTTGCCACATGAAAATATATGACACACCCATAATTACTGCACCAATCAATACATACTGGCGCCTACGCCCCCATCTCGAGTTTGTATTATCAGACACAAAACCCATAATAGGATCAGTGATTGAATCAAATATTCTAGGAAAAAAATAAATTAAAGCCCACATCCACCCGGGAAAACCTAAATCTTGAACCAATACAACCATAAATATTCCAAGTATTGC
>CALKXE010000043.1 GCA_938003955.1 uncultured Saprospiraceae bacterium
GCTACGATGATCTATGCCGTACACGTTTGATATACATCAATAGACCCCAGATTTATCTGGGGTAATAGATTATACATACACATGGGGCTTTAGCCAAAATAAAAACGCTTATGCGGCTAGGTTGTATAATTTGGAAACGATTATCAATTGGTTTAAGACCAACTCTTATCGATGCAAAAGAACTTAAACTATAAAGTATGAGACCCTGAGGGGATCAAATAGACTCAGTAGGTAAGGGATCATGTAAATTGTAGAAAACGAGCTATTAGATTAATACGATCACTACTTGATCAAGGTATATTCGTAACTGACGATCTTCAATATCGGGCCACCTGTTTTAGGGTCTGTATTGACTAGGTTGATATCGATTTCGATGTTTTCGGATGCATCCTTGGTTGTACTATCGAATATGAAATCCACAACACCGGACTCACCTGGAGCAATTGGGTCCATGGTCCAGTCTAATGTCGTGCATTCACAGCCACTGACGATATCTATTTCTATGATTTCGCTACCTGTATTCACGAAAGTGAACGAATCTGACACCTTTGCTCCTTTCTTTACTTCTCCTAAGTTGATTAATTCCTTCTCAAAAGTCATATGTACTCCAGTCTGCGCAGTCAAGTGCATGCTAGAGATCAATAAAACAGCAAACATCAATAATTTATTCATACTACAAATTTCGATAATTTATTTCAGAGATTGTTTTAACGAATGGTTAAAGTGTTATCTTAATTTAGATGATAGGTATCATTCAGATATTAGTTTAATTTTGTGAAAATGAAATATCGAAAATGGGATTTTTAAATTTAGATCCAAATTATGAGAAGAGGGTATTTGGTCTTGATTTAATGCGAGCGATTGCCATCATTACTGTAATGATCGGACACTGTTCTATGTTATATAAAGCGAATACTGATTTTCCATGGATCAAGCTTATTGATGGTGTCGAATTGTTTTTTGTCTTGAGCGGATTTCTGATTGGTGGTATATTGATTAGACTTTTAGAAAACAACGCTATCCATAGTCCTAGAGATATTTATAATTTTTGGATTAGAAGGTGGTTTCGTACGTTGCCTAATTACTATTTGATTTTAATACTCAATATTATATTCGTTTATTTTGGTTTAAATAATCAAGATTTTGCTTCGATAGATTACAAGTTTTTCTTTTTCATTCAGAACTTTTATACTGGGTTTACTGGTTTTTTCTGGGAGTCATGGAGTCTCAGTGTTGAGGAGTGGTTCTACTTTTTCTTTCCGATAATATTGGTTTTAATCATAAGTGGACTTAAAAGTGTTTTAAGTAAAAAGCACTTGTTCTTAATTTCTGTATTAGTGTTTTTGTTAGTGCCACTTGCTTTAAGAGCATATTACGCCAGTCGATATGATATGGACTATAGCTCACTTCATATCAATATTTATAAAGTTGTTATTTATAGATTAGACAGTATTGCTTTAGGATTATTAGCAGCCTATTGCTATCGCTGGCATATTCAATTGTGGCATAGGACGAGGGTAGTGACCTTTATTTTAGGCATATTGATTTGCTATTTTATTTTGTATTTACAATGGTTGCCCAATGATATTTCTACCAAAGTATTTAAGCCTATTGTTCAGAGTTTTGGATGTATGTTATTATTGCCATTATTCAGTGCCATGAAAAAGGCACCGCGATATGTAACCAAAGTAGTAACCCATATTAGTTTGATTTCTTATTCTATGTATTTGGTTAATTTAGGATTGGTCGCAGAAGTATTATCTACGCATTTTCCTCCAATAACGCCATTGTCTGCTTGGATGTGGTTTGTGTTTTATTGGCTATTTGTGGTGTTAGTGTCGACTTTATTGTTCAAATATTTTGAAAGGCCTATGACAAGACTTAGGGATAAATGGAGTACAGGATAGTATTACTATATAACTTAATGGGAGTGATTTATCGCAGAGATTGTTTTAACGAATGGTTAAAGTGACTACATGATAATCATAAGCTTATCACAATTTAATCATAAGCTTATCACAATTATGCATTTCTAGCCAGATCTTTAAGTGTCTCAATCGTCAAGTCGGCAACCTTATGATCTACAAATATATGGTCATGATAGTAACCAGCTACAACATTGCAACTAAGATTAACGTCAGCAAGGGCATTAGCGAAAGCTGCAGTAAGACCTACAGCCTCAAGTGAGGAATGTACTTGTAGTGTGATCCAAGATGCGATGTACTCGTATGGTATTTCGTGTTGATCCGCGATTTCTTTCTTTAATACGATGGTGATACCTTCTGCTTCATTAAAATGAAAGAGTACTGACGAGATGTCAATACTCTTCCATGATTTTATAGTGCAGAATACATATTGACCATCATTGAGGATGGGAGTCATTCCTTTTATCAACTTGGATAAATTTGTCTCTCCGGTCATTGTTTCTATTATTTTGATCTATCTAAAAATAGATAATTTCTTAATACTAGTTTTATCGCCTATTGCAATTTTTATTAGGTACAGACCATTTGTCATTTGACTTACGTCAATAGCATTACTAAATGTTGACTTACTTATTGATCTCACAAGTTGACCTTGTGTATTGTATATTTCTAATCTGTCAGGATTTGATAGTCCATTAGACAATTGTACATTGACAACATCTGTTGCAGGATTTGGATATACTGAGATAGCGTTATTAAGCTCAGGATCGTTTGTAGATACAAGTGGTACTAATTCGTAAGGGAGTGAAGTATAAATACACCCGTTAGCATCAGTAATGATAACAGTATAGATACCTGGTGCAGCTGCGTTTAGATCTTCATCAGTGCTAACTTCAATACCATCTAATAACCAAGAGAAAGTATATGGTCCTACACCACCTACTACGTCAATATTGATTTTACCATCTTGACTACTCTGTGTTTCTGGATTGATGAGTTCTGCTTCGCCAATAACTAATATTTCTGGATTGAAAATTTCAAAACTATCTACAATCATACATCCTACGGAGTCAGTCACGGCATATGTATATTCACCAGCATTTAGAAATTCTGGATTGTATCCTCCTACATAATCAACTTCAAATGGTGAATGATCACCTTCAATATTTAAAGTGAGAGATCCATTTGAAAAATTGAAACATCCAGGATCTGTTGTTATAGCATCTACAGTCAAAGATGACTCCACGGTCACTACGAATGAGCACATTGTAGTATTGTCGTGAATATCTGTGAATGCATACGTTATAGTTGTATTCCCAATAGGGAAATCAGCACCAGATGAAAGTCCAGAAACTAAGGTTGTAATAACACCACCGCAATTATCAGATGCAGTAGGAGTGAAGTATGTCACATTGCTACAAGTCATAACAGTAATATCCGCAGGACAAGTCACAATAGGAGCGAGTGTATCGAGTATGGTTAAGTTGACGCTATCCATGGCCACATTACCATTGACATCGAATAGGCTAATGTCAATATTAAAGGAACCAATACTATCACA
>CALKXE010000044.1 GCA_938003955.1 uncultured Saprospiraceae bacterium
TTCCCATCCATATGATGATCTATCTCGTAATTATTTTGCTCCAGATTATCCCTAGTTACGAATCCTAATGTTTCGTCATCTTCTACGTATAATATTCTTGCTTTTGCTTCCATGATTTATATTAAGTCGGTATTCTAATAATAAATGTAGTACCCATATCTAGTTCTGACTTCACATCAATAGTCCACCCATGGGCAGTACAGATGTTTTTCACATAAAATAGACCAAGCCCAAAGCCCTTTACATTATGTATATCTCCAGTTGATACTCGATAAAATTTATCAAATATATTTTTTAGCTTTTCTTTTTCTATTCCGATGCCTTCGTCAATGATATTTATGATATTCATATCGGATTTTCTTTCTGTCCTGATCTTGACTTTCGTGACTCCATTACTATACTTTATCGCGTTATCGATGATGTTGGTTATTACGTTGGTAAAGTGCAATGGATCAGCAAATAACTCCATGACATCACTATCTAATTCCAGTTCGATGCCTTTATCTTCCAGTCTTACTGATTCACTTCTGGCTATATTCCTTATCGCTGTATGTACGTCTATAGATTCTTTATTTAACTCGAAACTATCTTTTTCTAACCTTGCTATATTCAATACTTTCTCTACTTGGTCATTAAGTCTTTGATTCTGTTCTGTGATGATGCCAGCATATCTTGAGAGTCGTGGATCATTGATCACAAATTCACTTTTCGAAAACACATCAGCCGCTATTTTAATAGACGAAATCGGAGTTTTGAATTCGTGTGTCATATTGTTGATAAAATCTTTTTGCAACTGTGACGTCCGCTCCTGCTTCATCACTATCCAGATTGTATATAAAAAGAAAAGGACCGAAAGAATAGCGATTAAAGAAAACATAACTGTCAAGTTCATATTCGCCAAAAGGAAGCTTTCTCTCGAAGGAAATCTCACCACAAAGTAGTAATCCAACCCCTTTATTGTAGGGATAGTCGTTTCATGTAAACCGACATTGTTTTCATTTGACAGATCACAATAATTACCAAAAACCAATTCTTTCGAATTACAATCATAAACGGAATAATCAAAATCTGTCTCCAAAGAGTAATTCTTCATCTCTTGGTACATGTAATCTTCCAACACATCAAAGTTGATCTCACTATTGATATTTATAACATATAGATTCGATGCTTTACGCTCTATGAAGTCCTTCTTAGGCAATTCAAACCCAGAACTCTTAGCGATTCGTTGGGAGACCGTAAGTAACATCTTCTGGGCTGTCCGATCAAATTCTTGATCCTTGAGATCCCATGTTTTGAGCAACCAATATGACTGTGTAGAGATGATCGCTATGATCACCAATCCACCCAATATTATCAATCTTCTTACGAGACTGCCTTTCATATATTTTGCTTGTTTTGTTTTGGAAGAATATCATTTCACATGAATGGAAAACAATCTTCTAAATCTAATAACTCCAAAATACACCTTTTAAGCTCAAAGAGAGTATGCGATTAACAGTGCGTTAACTTTGATCAATAGGAAATTTTCAATTTTATAGATGCTATTTAAAGCGTAATACCGATTACTATTGAATTTGCCTCATACATTCGTCTGCAACATTCAATATCGGGTGTTTGCTGCGCAAGCCATCCCTCTCATCTCGGCATTTACGAATATCCTTATGCGGAAAATTGAAACACAATTGGTATAACTAGTTAGCTACATTCTTAGATCATCATATAGAATCCATGTTGAAAAAACATCGACCATAGCTAGGCTCGCACAATGCTATAAAGAATGACAAGCCTAAATATTTAGAGGCGCTAAATAAAACTTCAAAATCAATTTCCCCCATCCTTTACATCAAAAACATCCCTCAATCCTGATCCTAATAGATTAAACGAGAGCACCATCAACATGATCGTAACCGCTGGAACCAAGGCCAAAATAGGCTTTCCTGTAATTGCATAGCCGTAATGTTCATTCAACATGTTTCCGATGGACGGCGTAGGAGGCCGAACTCCAAATCCGAGATAACTCAATCCTGCTTCTATCAATATTGCTGTCGCGAAATTCGCCGCAGCAATCACCAATATAGGACCAATGATATTTGGCAAGATATGTCTAAATAGAATAGCGTAATCTCTGACACCTACACTTTTTGCAGCTTGCACAAACTGTTCTTCTTTTATTTTTTTCACTTGACCTCTTACTATTCTAGCTACATCGACCCACATGGTCAGGCCTACCGCGAGGAAGATCACACCTATCCCTCTTCCAAAAGCTAGCACGATCGCAAATACAAGTAATAACGTGGGAATACTCCACATTACATTAATAAAATACATAACTACCCTATCCGCCCAACCGCCAAAGTATCCTCCAACAGCTCCGACCACGGTGCCTACTAATAGCGAAATAATGACCGCCAGCAAACCGACCAATAGCGATATACGAATACCTAATATCAGTCTCGAAGATATTGACCTGCCATACCGATCTGTACCTAACCAATACTTCTGAGTGTCTAAATGCGGCATAAGATCATCCGCTGACAACTGACTGTATAAAGCCGATGCTTTGATGATCTTCTTCTGATTATAATGAGTCGTCACCTCTACTCCTTCATCCACAATTTCTGCATTTCTAATCGGATAGTAATCATAGGGTTTTTCTGCACCCCCAATAAATCGATCTATGATGGATACTTTATCATCGTACCTATTGTTTTTTAAGATGATTACTTGAGTCACAAAATTCGGACTTTTAAGGGCTATTTCGGCCTTTTGATTATTGGCATTTGGACTGCTATCCCCTACCAAGACATATGCAAATATTGCTAACAATGCAGTCACCAGAATAAAAACAAGCCCGCCCATGGCAGACTTCTTTTTTTTCAACTTAGTCCATATATTTTTATCCGAACTCAATATTTATTGCTCATTTAGGACCATCAATAATGCTAGTGCTTCATTCGCTTTTCCTTCTCTGATTAGATTAATACAGTTGATTTCTACATCATCAGAAAATTCTTTGATCGCATCCTTCGCAGCTTGCAATTCAGCTTCTGTTGGCAATGCTTCTAGTGCGGCCAATTCACCGATGTCATTTCCAGAAAGAAGGTTACTTTTCTTTGCTATTTCTGGAAGGGCATTGTACCCAATCGGATCTGCTCCTACATTCTGATATAGCGTTATTAACGCATCACCACTTGCTCTTACATAGAAGCTTCTTCCCATACGACCAACAAGATCGATCTTATTCGGGTCGATTCTATTATCCTCAATTACATCTTCGTCGATGTGCATGATTTGCACTTCACAGATGATCAAGTGACCCGCTCCTCCATGTTCTCCTAAAGTTACAATATCCTTGACCTTACACTCCATGTTTACTGGTGACTCAGCAACTCCCGGCACTGCGACCATCTCAGAAGCTGACGGTGTCAAACCTGTGTGTTCGAACTCACTCTCTCCCGCAGCAAACGCTACAGAACTAAGGGCCATTTGTCTCATTATGCTGTGACTTACTGCAGAGATCACACACTCCTTATTTAGCTTAATATTATGCAGTGTATCCTTAGTCGTATTATCAGAAACCTTACGATTACTACTAAATACTACAATCGGTGGATTAGAACTGAATGCATTAAAAAAACTATATGGTGCTAGATTATGCTTTCCATTCTCATCGATCGTACTTACGAATGCTATCGGTCTAGGAGATACTGAGCCGAGTAGATATTGATGTAGATCGGATGTTGGGATTTCACCTGGGACTATTCTTCTTTTCATAAGTTTAAAATTTTATTTTAGCTGACAATCATCGATTATATTTAATCGTGTTTTTCACATTTGATCGTTTTTCCTGGATTTGATCGTTTTCCCTGCATTTCTACAAAAGCCAATCAATTTCTACAAAATGTTTTTCAATCCACAATTCTATTATCTCCTTGGGTGTCTGGGTTTGTTCATGTTTACTTTAAAAATAAATATTTATGTGTACAAATTCCAATTCTGGTTTGAATTAGAATAAAAAATCACCAATGCTCTTAGTTATTTTCTCTGGTCTCTAAAGCTCGGCTATTGGAGTTTCACATATCTATTCTTTGGTGCAAAATACAGCTATATTTTTAATGCACAAATCAAGAAGAAATATTGGTTAGATTAATATTTTCAATCTTTCAATGCACCTTTTAATTTAATTGATCGTTTACTGATATAATCATACGGATAGTGCATCATTCGTCCTAAAAACAAACTATGAAAAAGATTAATCTTATTATATTTTTAGCCTTATTTACTCTTACTTCTTGCAGCTCAAAACTAGACTCCGCCAAAGAATCCCTTGTTGGCACCTGGCAAGTAACCGAAATTTTCAAGAGTATTCCATCAACTGGTATTTTTGAAGATGATAAAAGCGGAAACGGTATGTTTGAATTTACAAGCACGCAATGTGATTATAACTTTACATTCGGGACGGATACTGAAATGAATTCCTTTGAGTATGAATTTCAAACATCTAAAGAAAATGCAGGATTTATAAGAGTAGATCGATTCGATGTGGTCGGCGAAGAAAACTATAGAGTCCGTTTCGGTGATCAGACTTCTGACTCATATAAAGAGGCAACCGAAATAACTTTAGAAAGAACTATAATTACTGATTCCTTGACTTTCGAGTACACCATTTCATTATCCAAGATATAGCAGCAAAAAAGCCAGCTACTTTTAGCTGGCTCGAGTAATAGTTACTGACCATAATCACGTCCCCTGTGATCGATCAATTTTAGCTTGTCAACAAAACAATCTTTACTGTTTTATTAGGATAATAATTTGCTACAATTAAGCTATCCTTGATCAAACTGGTCAGAACTTGCAATAATCAATTCTTACTTGACTTCAACCTTTGCATTAGTTGAAAATCAATTTTTTTCTTCCTATAGTACGTTCTTCAGATTTAATTTCTAAGATATATATCCCACTCTGAATCATACCTTTGTTTATATAGAATACATTTGAAGGGCAATTCGCTGCGTTGACTACCATTCCATTTAAATCATAAAGTATATAAGATATTTCTTTTGTCGTTACTGGTACTTCTATCTTCATTACATCAACTGCAGGGTTTGGTGCAGCTAGCAATTCATTGTCGAGAAGAATCGTTTTATCATTCAGAATCACTTCTATGAACTCCTCACCTATCTGATGAGTATATGTATTTGTTATAAAAGGATCATTAAAATCAAAATAGATATCAGCCGTATTATTAATCTTAGTTCCAATCGGCAAATCTAATTTCTGAGAAATCTTATAACTAACAAATCCATTCGATCCAGTAATATCTATTTGAGACTGTGGCAAGAGCGCATTATAAAAATCAAACCTGAGACTTCCATTTTCTAAGATCGTCAATACATAATCGTGACTGCTACTACCCGCTACCAATGACTCGATATCTAATGAAGGATCAATCACGTTTTCTATAGTAATGTTGAGTACTGTATCGACCCCTGTATTCTGGAATCTGATTGTATACTCTATGTCCTGATTGGCATCGATTATATGTTCTGATCTATATCCAGCTGGATAAGCAAGTATATCATTCGGGTCAAATGAGCCCACTAATTCATG
>CALKXE010000045.1 GCA_938003955.1 uncultured Saprospiraceae bacterium
TCAGTTTTGGACAACCTGAAAAATCAAGTGTTTTTGTCCAAACAAAGCCATCGTCAACATTAAAAGTTTCTAGATTAAAACAGCCTTCTAAATTCACTACTTCAGGAGAATCAAAAAAGGAAATGTTAGTCAACGAAATCATTCCAGATAGATCAATAGAATTATATAAAGAACTACTTTCGGTAAGGTCTAAATCTGTAATTGATCGACAGTCTTTAAATATGAGTGTTTCAGCATCGAAAAAACTGTTTGGTGAAATTTCAGTAAGTGAGATACATCCAGTAAGATTAAAAGTATCGACATAACCTATATTTGTTTCTAATTCAATAAGTTTTGGGCAGTTAGTTATGTTTGCATTACCAAATACTAAACCTCCAACAA
The DNA here is from genome assembly GCA_938003955.1 of uncultured Saprospiraceae bacterium. Classification (GTDB taxonomy): domain Bacteria; phylum Bacteroidota; class Bacteroidia; order Chitinophagales; family Saprospiraceae; genus CAJXUU01. The sequence goes on from CALKXE010000045.1 coordinate 382, forward strand.
AAATAAGGGATGTTAATTCTGGGAAATCATTTATTTCTAAGCCATTTATATTGCCGTATGAATTTATATTCATTAAACTTAATGTAGGACAATTGTTTACAGTGAAATTATCCCAAAGACCTCCTTCAATGATTATTTGATTTAAACTTGGCATGTTTTGACAAATTAAACTATTGATATCATTATTAATTATTATTGATTCTAAAGCATTCAAACCTGAAACATCTAGTTCTTCTATATGTGAAGTTGAATTAATGGAAATCAATGCATTGCAATTTGATAATTCGATACTTTGCATAATTCCAAGGCCATCTGATGTTATTAATGTCTTTAGATTGATACAATCATTTAAAATCAGATTATTAACATGTTTATCAAAATCAAAATCAATTTCTTCAAGTGAAGAGCACCCGGACAGGTCAAGTAAGTCTAATTCAAATCTAACAGAGAATTTATCAATATTGATCAATGAAGTACAATTTTGAGCGATTAATTCTACTGTGGAATTCCAATCTGTATCAATTCGAATATTTTCTAATGCTGACATATTCGAAACATCAATAAGCTGAACCATATCATCTATCGAAGAAAATGACACCAAATTTATAAACGATTGGATCCCTCCAAGAGAAATGGCAGCTGATCCATCTATATGCAGTGTGGTGACTGCTTCTGCTTCCGTATTTTGAATCTCACCATCTGCATTTGTATCAATACCTAGCGATATTATATAAGCTTTGAAATTGTCATCTTCAAATGTTACAATTTGTGAATATGCAGAAATGGAAAATAGGAATAGAACTATTGTAAAAGTAATGTACCTCATGATTTACTGGTTTATTAATCACAAGATACATCAAAGAACTTAATGTCTTAAAATCACAAATTTTTGGCTTGCAGTTTTTGAAGCGACGTTAGTCACATTTGATTTAACGCTTTTGTCATACTCAAGAATTACTTCTTTTACATGAGATGCTGGAGAACCTTCATTGCACCAGTTGATGAATATGTCTAATTCTTGAGCGTTGCCTTTAGCGTGTACAAGCACATTACCATTTTCTAAATTTTGGACAGTACCATCTATCCCCAATTCGTCGGCCTTCATCTTAGTGTAGTACCTAAAAGCTACACCTTGGACTTTACCAGATACAGTGATGCGTACTACTTTCATTTTAGTATTTTATTCAGAATTTCGTAATCGAGACCTTCGAGGTTTTCAAAACCTCGAAGGTCTAATAGCTATTTATATTATCCAAGAATCTTAATTTCTCCTTCACTGATATGTATCGTTCTTAATTCTTCTGTTCTACTACTACTATCTGTATTTGGGCCATTCTCTAATCTAAGAACTCCTCTTGGGCAGACTGCGGAACAAACGCCACACCCAACACAACTTGATCTTACAATATCTTGCCCTTTCTGAGCATACGACCTTACATCAATACCCATTTCACAATAAGTAGAACAGTTACCACATGAGATACACTGACCGCCATTGGTTGTGATTCTAAATTTAGATCTAAATTTCTGAATTAATCCTAAGTACCCAGCAAGAGGACAGCCAAATCTGCACCATGTTCTGTTACCCATAAGTGGATAGAAGCCTGTACCTACGATCCCAGCAAATCCAGCACCTATAAAGAATCCGTACCAAGATTTGAGGCTCGCTGTATTGAATCCTAATATGCTATAACTGTTTGTAAAGTATGTGTACAATACACCTGCCGTCATAACCACTGCAGCCACCATTACTCCATGTATGATATATCTCTCATACTTCCAAGCTCTCATACTTTTATCAGACAATTGACGGAACGGGTCACCCATTGTTTCAGCTAATCCACCGCATCCGCACACCCAACTACAGTACCATCTCTTACCAAAGAAAAATACAAATACGGGGACTCCTACAGAAAAGAGAACAATTCCCCAGACTAACATGAATATACCAATAGTACCATTCGATATCATTTCATTCAATCTATAATCAAAGAAGAAAGAATAGTCTAATGGCCACATGTTCTTAAGATCAGGAGCTGGCATATTGAATTTTGCCAGCATCTGTGGGATTAAGAATGCAAATGCTGTTTGGAAAAACATAACAGAATAAGTTCTTACTCTTTGGTATTTATTGTGTTGGTATTTTGCAAGCATTCTTATACCCATGACGAGCATGATGATTGTATACATCATACCATAAAGAAACCACCTGCTTGCTTCTCCACCATTCAATACTTCACTAATTGGGCTAACCATTGTTACCCAATTATTAATGTACTCTGGTTTCCAATATAGTAATATATAGAACCCAATTAGAATGAATCCAGCGATCACTCCGAGCCATCCTGTATTGATTGGAGAAGCCGATCTTTGTGGATTGTTTTCTTTCGATCTTTCTTTGAAGAAAACGAGATAACTTATCGCTAATCCAATAGCAATGGTAACTAAAGGCCAGAATAGATTGCCTTCGCGTATAAATCCGTAGACAATAACTGCAATGATCGTAAAGATTAAAATGCCAGAACGAAGATTTACTTTTAGACCTCTGGTAAGTGAGTTGTGATATATACCGTTGTGTTTTATACCCGGTGTTTCGAAAAACGTAGGTATGATAAATAGTAGTCCACCTATTATGGCTAATCCGAAAGTTAGAAAAAAGAAAAGCCATGGATTATCTTGAACGGGGCCAGCTGCGGAGTTTTTTACAGCACTACTCGCATATTCATCCATCTTCCAATTTCCTATTTTGAAATTCCATTCATCTACGCCATCTGGCAGTCCAGATTTACTTATTTCTTCCTGATCTTTTTGGGCGGTTTTTAGCACTTGTTTAAATGATGAAACAAACTGAATGTTACTCATTTCCGTATCTAAGATCCCTTCCGACTGCGCGGCTTTGGTAATCGCTTTTTTATGATATTCATTACCTGGTATATTGTCGAGTGATAATTTTTGATGGCCTACTCCGAGCATACCGACGAATGCTAAGAGTGATATTATAAATAGACCGAGTCCTATATTTTGGATAAATTTCATTCTGTTATTGTTTGCTTTTTATGGAATTGAGTTCGTCTATTATGATCTTAGAAATGATAACACATCTCTCAATCCTCTTTTTTTCTTGAGGGTAAGGTTTTTACCAGACTTTTGATTGTAAAGCTTTACCACATCGCCCTCATATTGTTTATAGAACTCAGGGTCAAAATTTGCCATCCCAAGATTTTGGAGTACGTTTTCTACATGGTTGCCGTCTTTAATCCATTTTTCGCATACTTCATGTCGATATCTTATTCCGAAAAGATTAAATCCTTTTATAACTCCAGACGCTTTGTCGTAATTGATTCTTACACTTTTTTCATTATCAGCATGTTTCCAGAATAGTGATTCAGTCGCTTCATCATGTTGAGCTGGCATGTCACCATATACTTGATATTCTATATCAATGAATTTAGCACTGTTGAACCATATCCCTGGATCATAGTCCACTTTTTTACCTGTAATATTATAAGCAACGGTTTCTCCCATCATTCGGCCCGTATACCAGATGGCCTCTATGTTACGTCTACCTGGATTTGGTGTTCTCAGTTGAGCACAGTCACCAATTGCATATACATCGGGTATATTAGTAGCTAGATTGTCATCTACCATTATTCCTCTTTCTATTTCTAATCCTGTTTCTTTGAGCCAATCTACATTTGGGCTCACGCCTGCAGTTAGTCCTACATAACCACATGGTATTTCTTCTCCTGTTTCTTTTACGATTACAGATTTTGCTTTACCTGATCCATCATCTGTTATCTCACCCAGATTTACACCTAATCTAAGGTCAATATGATTTTTATTGATGTGATCACTTATCATTTGTGATTCCTCAGGAGGGAGGACATTACTCCAATAGCTACTTTCTCTCACGAGCATAGTGACTGGGATATTTCTAGAATGAAACATTTCCGCCATTTCGATTCCGATTAACCCTCCTCCACATATTACCGCCCTTTCTAATCCAGGAGAAAATTTTTCCATGTTCTCAAGGTCCTGGAAGTTGTATAATCCGCCGACACCATCAAGGTCTTGTCCAGGCCAACCGAACATATTAGATTTTGATCCAAGCGCAAGAATGAGATTATCATACTGTATTGTCGATCCTGAAGCAAGTCCAAGAGTTTTTTTTGCATAATCAATAGAGTTAACATGATCATTGACTAAATCGATCCGATTTTTATCCCAAAACCAGTCTTCATAAGGTTTAGTGTCTTCGAATCTCATATGACCCATGTAGATGTACATAAGAGCAGTTCTTGAAAAGAAATGGTCGGTTTCAGATGAGATTATTGTGATTTTTTGGTCACTAAGTTTTCTGAGCCATCTTGCGGCAGTTGTGCCCGCGATACCATTGCCTATAATTACACTATGTTTCATTTATTTGTTTTTTGAAGTCGTTTTGCTTTCAATTTTGATTGATGGGCTCAATTAAAAATTCAGATGTAACCAATACTTGTAAGGTGTAAAAATGGTTGCTTTATTTTAATTTTCTTAACAATGGAATAAATATGAGCAATTTTATTGAGAACCTAAGTAAGGTGTATAATCGAATTCGTACTTAGCGGAGGATTGGCTATTTGGGTTGTATTTTGTGTTTTTGCCGAATAAAATATTGTTTCATGGAAGCATTGACAGAGCTGATCAGTACATTATTTGTAGATTTTATACTAAGAATTGTGTTGTTGGTACTTATTGAGATTAAAAAAATACCCCTAAATGAATTCTTTAAGTCTTCCACGAGACTTATTTTGATTATTACATACTGACGGTGGAGTATTTTTTTCTATTTTCGCAATGTCGATTAATATTTCTACTATCCAAATGATTTATTTCTTGTTTATCAAAAGAACAATTATAATTTTGTGGATACATCAGGATGTTTTTCATTCTTATTAACTTAAATCTATTTTTAAACTTATACACACTATGAAAAGAATTTTACTTTCTGCCGTAATGGCATTCGCTTTTGTAGCTTTTGCTTCAGCGCAAACTACATATTTTTCAGAAGATTTTGAAGCTGGACAACCAGCAGATTGGACTGTTGAAGGAGAATGGGCGCACGGAACTGCAGCTTCGCTTGGTTCTGATTATTTTCCACTTACTGGAAATGAAACAAGTCTAATGTCATTCAATGATGATGGTTTAGGAGGAGCACATGTTGGAAATGGAAGATTAGAAACTGCAAACATTGACTTAACAGCTGTAACAGGTTCTATGGTTTTGGAGATGAATCTTTACTTTATAAACGGAGATTACCAAGGAGCTGATGAGACTTTCAAAGTATCTGCATCTTATGATGACGGAGCTACTTGGGAAGAAATTAATGATTATGGCCCAGTTCAATGGGAATACGTATTCATTAGCGTAGATCAATTTGCTGGTAAAACAGTAAAGTTAGCATTTGATTATGTTGATGGTGAAGCTTGGAACTATGGTGTTGGAATTGATGACATCACACTTTCAGATCTTCCTATTAACTCTATCGCAAGAAGTTATGTAATGACTGTTAACGGAGGAACACAGTTTAACAATTGTGCTCAAAACGTTGATTACCCAGTAGAAGGAGTATTCTTGAACAATGGTTATGAAGCGGTTACATCTTTTGATATTACTGTTTTGAATAACGGAGTAGCAACAACTACTTCATTTGATGGTTTTTCTCTTGCTAAAGGAGAAGGAACTAGATACGTAATTGCTGAGAAAGTAAATACAGGAGAAAGTGATTTTGATATTGCTGTTTCTGTTTCAAATGTAAACGGTGATATGGCAGAAGATGATGAGCCAGCTGATAACAGTGCTGTAATAGTATTTGTACCAATTGAAACTCACCCTGACAAAGCTGTAGTTGTAGAAGAAGCAACTGGTACATGGTGTACATGGTGTCCAAGAGGAACTGTATATCTTGATGAAATGGCTAAGAGATTTGGACATAACTTCGTAGGTGTAGCTGTACATAATGGAGGTAATGATCCGATGGTATTAGCTGAATACGATTCTGAGATTACATCTTTCCCAAATTTTACAGGCTTTCCGTCTGTAGTATACAATAGAACGAACATACTAGATCCGGGAGACATTGTTTCTCCTTCTATGTCTGATATGGCTCAAGCTCCAGAAGTAACTGTTGAGATTGGTGCTGATGAAAATGGTGGTTCTTTAACTTCTAATGTTAGAGTAAGACTTGTAGATGGTAATACATCAGCAAACTACAGCATCGGTGTTATCTTAACTGAAGATGGACTTTCTGGTGTTGAAGCAGCAGGTGCTCAATGGAATCAAATTAATGCTTACTCTGGTGGAGGAAACGGACCTATGGGAGGATTCGAATACTTCGGTGGAGCAGTATCTCCAACAATGTGGCCTTACTCTCACGTAGGAAGAGCTCTAATAGGAGGATACGATGGTATTAATGGTGTTACAGGAAATTATGCTGCAGGTGAGTCTATCATCGTTGAGATGGGAGATTTCAATATGAATGCTGATTGGAATATGGATAACATGCATATAATTGCTGTTGTTATTGATGCTTCAGGTCAAATCGTAAATGCTAGATCTGAGAAATTAAACGATGCAATAGCAAATGGTTTATTATCTCCAGGAACTGCAACGAATGAAGTATATGATGCTAACTTAGCTTCTGTATTTCCAAATCCTGCAACTGATTACACTAACGTGAAAATCAATGTAGGAAGTGCAACTGATGTATCTATCCAAGTTACTGACCTAATGGGACAATTAGTTTCTAAGAGAAATCTAGGAACTGTAGCTGGTACGCAAAATGTTGCATATGATGTAACTAATCTTGCAGCTGGTAACTACGTATTTAAAGTAATTGCTGGTGATAAAGTAGCAACTCAAAAAGTATCTGTGATCAAGTAATCACAATATCTTTTTAGATAAATAATAGAAGAGGGTAGTACTTAATTGTGCTACCCTTTTTTTATGTCTTTTCTTAAGTTGAAATGAGGTTGAGAAAATCTACGCCCTTTTTGATGGAAAGGATGTTATCCTTTTCAAGCTGTAAAGTCCATCGGACTGATCCTCAGATGCCCTGAAAATGAAGATAGCGAGAGTGCTATGAATAACAAATTGTGTAGAAGAAGATACTAGCATGACAGATAACCCCAAATCACTGATATGCCAAAGTGACGACCTATGGGGTCAATAAAAACAATAAAATTATGATTTAGAATATGGTAATCTCCAAGAGATTATGACTATTCGTTAATCTTGTAGTTCCGGATTGACTTGCAGTTATACCAATTGTGATTCAATTTTTCGCAAAAAAATATTGGTAAATACCGATATAAAAGAGATGGTACAAGAGACGGTATAAGAGACGGTACAAGATAAGATATAAGAGATGGTATAAGAGATGTCTTTCGAAGAAAAACACTCGATTCGAAGAAAAATACTCGATTCGAAGAAAAACACTCGATGTAGCAAATACCCGATATTGAATATTGCAGATGAATGTATGCGGCAAATTCAATAGTAGTCGATATAAATAAGTCCTTTACTTTAAGCTAAATTAGTTAACATGAATTCAGAGGATTCATCCTATTGTAGTTATTTGTGTAATAATGAATTGATCTCAGCGAGATCACCGATTGCTTTGTGTAATTTGTTATATATATACACACACACACACAAAGAGGCGAGAGTGTTTAAGGATAAAAAATAGCTGTTGTTTTCTTTTTTTAATTTTGACTACATCCTATATTAACTACTATCATCTAATTTCCTTAACGCTTTGCATTAAATTGGGCATAGAACAGTATTATTTAATCAACTGCGGCGAATTCACGCACCCGTTTCAATTAAGACTTTTTACGATTCCTCTAGGATAGATAATCAAGAATGTTTCAAGCGCACTAATTTTTTCTTTTCTAACAACAACTGCCATCCTCTTGACTTGCATCAATACTAAATGGCATTGCGCCACCACAACCTTCGAATATACCATAGTGCGTGCTAAAGTCTCCAAAAAAGTCAAAGTGCTTTTCGAATCTTGTATCTTTTAGCATCATGTAAGTATTACCACAAACCGACTCTATTTTTCCTTTTTGGAAATAATGATGATCGTCAAGGCTAAATGATGTTGATTTACCTTCAATCGTACCTCTATATCTTATTGCTTGACCATAATCTTCGCAATCTAATTCTAGGCCTTCAAGTTTGAATAATCTATACGTTACAGAGAAGAACTTGATGTCACCGAGTTTTTCTTGTAGCGCTTCATTCTCTACCGTGATGACTTTGTTTTCCATTGTTCTTGGATCCGTGAATCCAGCGTCTTTTGCGGCTTTGTGGAAGTCGTTCCAATACATAGCGCCACTAAGACATTCTCCCCATAGAACTGGATCGTCTTGTAGTAACTGAGGTATTCTTCGATCACTATATACATCACTGAAGTAGATCTCTCCCCCTGGTTTCAATAGGCGATAAGCATCTTCTAGGACTTTTGATTTGTCATTCGCTAGGTTGATTACACAATTTGATATGATGATATCAAAAGATCCATCTTCTAAGTTTAATTCATCTAGTTTTTCAATATTACCTTTTACAAATTTTACATTCGAGTGTTTATAACCAAATGCTTCAGTATGATAATCGATATATTTATTTGCAACATCTAGTTGTTCGTCAGTCATGTCTACACCTACGACATATCCATCTTGTCCGACTAGTTTGGATGCAATGTAACAATCTCGTCCACTGCCAGATCCAAGATCAAGAATACGCATGCCTTCAAGTTCGTACGGAATCGTTAGGCCACATCCATAGTATTTAGCATGTACCTCATCATGAATCTGTGAGAGTACTTCTTTGATGTGTTTTGGTGGTGGTACTAAGGTGCAACAAGCATTTGTTTTTAAATCGTCGGAAGACTCCAATTCTTTTCCATAGTAATCCTGAATTTCTTGATGCTTAGTATCCATATTGAATGTGATTTGTAGAAAATGATTTTACATGTGGTATATTCACATGATTTCAAATTTGATTACAAAGGTAGACTATAAATTCAATTGGAAATTGTCATTTCTAACACAATTGCAGGTGAATTATAAAATAGACTACCATGTCATTATTGTGTACATATTAGAAAAATAGAAGTAAGTCGGCTATTAAATTATTTCTATTAGTAAAAAAGATCACAATTTTTTACTACCCCTTCCCGCAAACGGATGGCGCAGTCGCCATTTTTTTTCAGCCTTAAGGTTAGAAAACAGATTCTTTCTGTCATTAGGCGTTTTCATGCAAAAAAATCTTTTTTATGACCCCGACGCAAGCATCGGAGAATTTAAGTAGTAAATTTGCACAGATCTTTCGAACTATTAATGCTTTCCTAATGAAAAAGTTCTCTTTTATTCTGTTGATTTTTGTTTCTATTTCTTGTAGTCAGAAGTCGAAGTACCATAAGTTTTCTGGCGAAACAATGGGAACTTACTATGCAATAACATACCAGGGGGAAGAACCTAAGAAAGTAAAATCTGAAGTTGAAAATCTACTATTGGATTTTAATAATTCCTTATCTACATACATTCCTTCTTCTCTTATCAGTCGATTAAATGATAGTGATAGAGGAATTGATTTACCCAATAACGATCCATTCTTCGAACCCGTACTGAAGAGAGCTATTGAGTTAGAACAAGTAACGAATGGCAAACTTAATACGGCGATATTACCTCTTTTGACATATTGGAGAGATAATTCGACAAGGATAGATTCCGCAAAATCAAAAGAGCTCCAGACTCTTGTTTCGAATTCTAAGTTTGATATTAATGTGAAAAAAGGTGGGAAATTTATATCAAAATCGGCAACTGAAGCCAAATTAGATTTTTCAAGTTTGGCTAAGGGATACGGGATTGATGTGATCGGACAGTACTTTGAAAAATTAGGTGTAGTAAATTACTTGGTTGATATTGGAGGTGAGGCTAGAGGTTTGGGGAAGAGTAATTCTGGGGAAGCCTGGAAGTTGGCAATCAATAAGCCTATCGAGGGATCAAGATTAACGGAGATGGAACTTGTTGTACAGCTTGATGGGAAATCAATCGCAACCAGTGGTAGTTATCGTCAATTTTATGAAAAGGATGGAAAAAAGATAGCTCATATTATGGACCCGATTACTGGATATTCAACTACGTCAGATCTATTAAGTGCTTCCGTAATAGCTGAGGATTGTATGACGGCTGATGGTTTAGCTACTGCGTTAATGGTAAGTAGTTTGGAGGAAGCAAAAATATTTTTGTCAGAAAATAAATACAAAGCATGCCTTATATATGATGCGGATGGCGATTTGAAATTAGAAAAGTACTTTGCAAATGGTTTTGAGGAATTAGTATTGCATTCTAAGTAATGAATTGATTAAAAAACGATAGCTTTGCAATATAAATTTAATAGCTATGTTAAAATCAGATGACCGAGCTATAGAGACCACAGGAAATAATTTTGAGCGTAGAATAATTTTTATTTCAATTCAACCAGAATTGAAATTTGAGTGCTTAAATTTTGCGGGAAAACAGTCAAAAAGAAATGCGGGAAAACAGTCAAAAAATGCGAGAAAACGATTAAATGTGGAAAACACGATTAAATGTAAATTTTGACTTTCTTAGCAAAATAAAATTTTAAACAAATGAAATTCAACCTCGACAGAGACCTTATATTTTTTGATATCGAATCAACAGGACTTAACGTGATGCGTGATCGAATATTGCAAATAGCCTTTATCAAGTACCCTAAAGATGGAGGAGATCCGATAGAATTGGAAATGCTGATCAATCCAGGTATTCCAATTTCGGAAGAGGCAATGAATGTACATGGTATAACTCCTGACAAACTAAAAAATAAGCCAACATTCAAAGATGTGGCAGAGGAGCTTTTTCAATTTATTGGAACGGCTGACCTTTCTGGATATAATTCTGATAGATTCGATATACCGATGTTGATGGAGGAATTCCATAGATATGGTTATGATCTTGAAATAGAAAAGCGACGTTCTATAGATGTTCAGAAGATATTTTATAAAATGGAACCTAGAACATTGAAGGCAGCTCTAAAACACTATTGCGGTAAAGATTTGGTAGATGCGCATGATGCATTGGCAGATGTGAAAGCAACAATTGATGTGCTAAAAGGGCAGTTGGAGAGATATGAAGGCGTAGATCATGTAGATGGAGATGACTTCGTTACACCTGCACCTATCAAGAATGACATGGCAGCTCTTTCTGATTTTACACATGATAAAAGAATGGTCGATGTTACACAAAGGCTTAAGTATAACCCTGAAGGTGAGATAGTTTTCAATTTTGGAAAATTTGCGGGTAAGAAAGTGAGAGATATCATTTCTAACGATCGTCAATACTATGCTTGGATTATGGCAAAAGACTTTTCTGTACAGGTAAAGAAAGCTGTAAAGAGAATAATGGATGATATTATCAGAGAAAAATCGGCTAAATAGCAAATTGAGCTTTCAGATCGTTTTATAGGAAAGTCTCTCTATATATGGATTTTAATAAATGGTATTTTTATATTATATGTTTTGCATTGACTTCATTCCTTGCATTAGCTTGCTACAGTCCTGTGGATGGATGCCTTGATCCTGAATCTACTAATTATAGCATAGCTGGAGATCGAGATTGTGAGGATTGTTGTGTTTATCCAACGATAAAGATCAGCGTATTTCATCAGTACGGTGATACGACTTTGTTTTTAGAGGATACGTTGATCAATAATCTTGGTCAAGAATATTCTATCATAAAATATGCTTATTTCCTTTCTGATTTTAAAATGCAGACAACAGATGGTATAATATACGAAGTTGAAGATTCTATTGAACTCAATGTTGATACGGGTACAGAATTTACAAAAGATGATGTCGTTCGGGTAAGAAGAGATGGATTTAGTTACGAGTATGGGACTATCATTTTTGATGGTCAAGGTGAGCAGTTGTCATTTAAAGTAGGGCTTCCTGAGTTGTTAAATGAAAATCGATTTACGACGGACATATCAGGACATCCGATTACGACGGATGCAGATTCATTATTCAGAGAAGAGGAAGGAGATTATGTTTTTCAGAGAGTACATATAGCGCATGGTATAGATTTTCTAGATACTGTAATATATGATATAGTCGGCCAGAGTGCTTTGCAAGAAGTGTCAATTCCTGTAGAATATGAATCATTTAGAGGGAAAGACAAAACAGTCATCATCGAAGCTAGATACAATATGTGGTTTGATGAAGTAGATTTTACGATGATGAG